>JBFYRY010000055.1:0-18142 GCA_041302025.1 Chloroflexota bacterium
CCTGCCCACCCGCTGGGCCATTTACCCGACTGTTGGTTTCCTGGCCATGGCAGTCCTATTCATTGTCGAAGGCGCGCGCTTCTCAGAATACTGGCTGGCAACGACGTTACTGGTTTTTGGAGTGTCGTCACTGCTGGCGGCGTTTACCGGAAAGAGGCCGGCCATGGGTCAACAGGTGCCCAAGATCAAGGCTTGAATTCCTTGGCTAATTTGCCGGGCGCTCCGTGTGTGTAGAGCGCCCGGCAAGGAAGAATGCAGATGTAAAGGAATGAACCATGAACACAAACAATGTAGTCATTGAGTCGCTCGACCTGGTCAGGGTCCATGAGGATGTTCAGGTGCGCACGATGAAACTCACCACCGCCCACCTCGGCAAGCAATACCGTCACGACTTTTGGGGACTGAAGGATTTTTCCCTTGAAATCGGTCCCGGTATTTTGGGTTTGCTCGGTCCTAACGGTGCGGGGAAGTCCACGTTCATGCGCATGCTGGCTACCATCACCAGACCCACCGAAGGGACGATCACGTGGAATGGTGTGGATATCGTCAAAGACCCCGACACACTGCGCGCGGTGCTCGGTTATTTGCCGCAGGATTTCGGCATGTATCCCAACCTGACCGCGGTGGAATTCCTTGAATACATGGCCGCCATCAAAGGACTGGATGCAAAGTCTGCGAAGAAGCGCATTGAAGAGTTGTTGCAGGTGGTCAATCTCACCGAGGCTGCCCGGCGTTCACTGGGCGGTTATTCGGGCGGCATGAAACAGCGCGTGGGCATTGCCCAGGCGCTGCTTAACGATCCGCGGCTGCTCATCGTGGACGAACCGACCGCCGGATTGGACCCCGAAGAGCGCGTCCGCTTGCGGAACCTGCTCTCTGACCTGTCAGGCGAGCGCATCATCATCCTGTCCACGCACATCGTCTCAGATGTGGAAGCCACCGCCTCGCACCTGGCGCTGATTAACAAAGGCCAACTCTTGTGTGATGCCGCACCCGAGGAATTGCTCAAAGAAATGGATGGCAAGGTTTGGGAATGGACGGTCGCCAGCGATGAGCTGCCTGCCCTCAAGCAGAAGCACATCCTCAGCGGTGTCATCCGCCGCATTGACGGGGTGGATGTGCGCATCGTGAGCGCGACGCAGCCTGAAGCCCAGGCACGGCGCGTCCCTCCGACTCTTGAAGATGCCTACCTGCACTTCATCGGAAAGGAGAAACATCCATGAGCACCCTGCGCATTGTCTATCACCTTGTCCGCGCCGATTTTCTCGAACGCGTGCGCCGCTACAGTTTCCTCATCATGCTCGGTATGGTTGTATTCATCAGTTACCAGCTCGCGATCGGCAAACCCGCATTGACAATCAGATTTTATCGTGGCGAATTTAACTCGGCGTGGATCGGCGCCATGATGACGATCGGTATTACGACTTACCTCACTATTTTGGGTTTTTATCTGGTGAAAGGGGCAGTATCCCGCGACCGTGAGACCGGCGTTGGGCAGATCATGGCTACCACCCCGCTCACGAAACCCCTTTACCTGCTGGGTAAATGGTTGAGCAATTTTGCCGTGCTGATAGCGATTGTCGCCGTGCCGGCGTTCGCCGGCCTCCTGCTGCAATTCTGGAAAGGCGAAAGCACACAGGTCGACCTGGCTGCCTACCTGGCGCCATTCCTCTATATTGTCCTTCCCATCATTGGGTTAGTGGCTGCTTTTGCAGTCTTATTCGAATCCATCTCGTACCTTCAAGCCAGTTTCGGGAACATCGTTTACTTTGTAATGGCTGCCACCGTTGTGGGCTATACACGGTTGTGCGGAAACGTCAGGCATCCGGCATCCGAGCCAACTGGAGCCTGTCTATTCGTGAGCGACATGACGCCGATCGTCCGGAAGTTAGTACCCGGCTACAACGGAACTGATTACTTCTACGGTATGACAGGAGCATCCGGAAATATCTTCATATGGAAAGGTGTACATTGGACTCTCGACTTGATCCTGGTGCGCTTTGCCTTTCTTGTCCTTGCCGTGCTGTTGGTCATCCTCGCAGTACGTTTCTTTGACAGGTTCGATTCCGCCCGCAGCAAACCCAGGCGCAGCAAGCACATCGCCACAGCAATTGGCATCCTGACTTCGCTTCGTGGAACACCCCTTTCAGACAGTGAAAGCCTTCTGACTGTCACACCGCTCCAGGCGCCACCCGTCCTTCATTTGACCTCGCTCTCCACCTCGGCCATGCGGTTCGGCTTTGTTGCCGTGCTCCGCGCCGAACTGAAACTTTTGCTCAAAGGACAGCGCTGGTGGTGGTATGTGGGCGCGGGCGTGCTATTCATCGCCAGCCTGGTCGAATCTGTGCATGATGTGCGCAATACAATTTTGCTTCTCACCTGGGTATGGCCGATCCTCATTTGGTCGAAATTGGGCAACCGCGAGGTTTGGCACAACACGCAGCAGATGGTCTTCTCGTCCGCTGTGCCTTTGTGGAGGCAATTGCCTGCCGCGTGGTTGGCGGGTTTCCTTGTCACCTGTCTGACAGGCATCGGCGTCGCATTGAGGTGGCTGGCTGTTGGGGATGGCAAGGCTCTCCTGGCATGGATCTCCGCCGCGCTATTTATCCCATCCCTGGCACTGGCATTGGGTGTGTGGATGAACAGCAGGAAACCCTTCGAGGTTGCTTATCTCACAATCCTGTACCTTGCCCTGAAAATCCCTACCCCTCGGCTTGATTTCCTTGGCGTGCTCACCGATGGCAATGTTGACCTCTTCCTGCCGCTATCCGGCCTCATAATTGTCACCGCTTTTGTCGGCAGAGCCCGGCAATTGCGAGGCTAGATGAACAACCTCCGACCGCTGTCCAGATCGAGTCAGGCGGTCATCGAAAATAAAGATAAAGAAATGAAAACTCAAACCGTTGTTTTCAAAAGCAATTCCCGCAAGCATGAATTTCTGGCATTCATTTGCCTGCTTGCCTTGCCGCTCCTCCCTGCCTGCGCGAGGCAGCCCCAGCCGGCCAAGGTCGAAGAGATCACCTTCCGGTCCGGCGAGTTCACGCTCGTCGGCGATCTGCGCATGCCGGCCGGGACCGGGCCTTTCCCGGTCGTCCTGTTCGTGCATGGCGACAATCCGGCGAACCGCACGATGTTCGGAATGGACCTGCCGATCATGGAGCGGATGCTGAGAGCCGGCTATGCAGTTTTTTCCTGGGACAACCCGGGAGGCGGTGAATCGACCGGCACAACCGAACGTTATCGAGTTACCCAGCAGCAGGCGAAAATCGTTCTGGACGCGATCAAGGTCATGAAGGTTCACTCTGACATCGATCCGAACCGGATCGGCTTATGGGGGGTCAGTATGGGGGGCTATGTGATGCCGCGCGTGCTCATGGTGAGCGACGACGTCGCCTTCATGATCTGTCAGAGTTGCGCGGGCATGGCGGGAATTGACCAGGGTGCCTACCGGACCGTTGCGCAGGGCTACTGCGGGGGAGTGCCGGAAGAGGACACCCGCCAACTGCAAGCCCTGCTGATCGAGCTCGACGAGGCACGCACCTACGCTACCTACCCCGGCTACCTGCGCTACCGGGAGGTCCTGGGTGAACTGGCCGCCCTGACCTCGGTGGCAGTTCCCCAACCGGTCGCCTCCGAGGCAGCCTGGCTGGAGAACGATCCCGCTAGCGATTATTCGTGGTCCCCGGTGGAGGTGGTCGAACAGGTCCGCATCCCGGTGCTGGCCATCTGGGGCGGGCGCGACACCAAGGTCGATCCGTTCCAGGCGGCGCATGCCTACCGGGATGCGCTGGAAAAAGCGGGCAACTCAAACTACCGGGTCGAGGTCATCCCGGGTGCCGACCATACCCTCGCTCCCTCGAAGACCGGTTGCAACTCCGAAGAGGAACAAACGATTGAGCGGGTATTAGCAGAAAAGGGATTCACCTTCGATGACCTGAATGCATTGGATCCACAAGACCCGGTGCTGCTCACACTGGCGAGTGCCTTTCCGTACGTGCCCGCGTACCTGGACTTGATCGAGGAATGGCTCCGGGAGCTATATCCATAGTCGCTGAGAAGGAGTGAATATGAACATGCGAATGATTGGATGTGTGACACTATTGACCGTGCTGCTGACGGCCTGTTCATCAGCCTCCTCGGCCTCCCAACCGCCCGAGCCTGCGCCTACGGTCCAACCGCAGGCGGGGAACCATGCACCGGTCATTCTGCGGGTGGACAACAGGGAGGAAATCATCGAGGGTTTTGAATATGACTATGCAGACATTTACTTCACTGACCTGGATGGAGACGCCGTTGCGCTGACATACCGGGAGGTTTGGACCTCGTTGTCTTACCAATTACCTTTCTCGGATGATCCCATTGAGGTATCCGTGGAGGAGCAAAAAAGGGAGGCGCTGTTCACCGCCGGGGGTAGATGCCCACCATATAGGTTGGAGTGGGTTCTTGAAATCCGCATCCGGGACCGGGCTGGCAATTTGAGTGAACCTGTGATCGTCCCTCTGTACAACTGCACGACTCCCCCGGTGGTGGATACCCGGTCCTTCCTGATCAATGTACTCAGCCTGGCGATTCCCCTCGCCCTGATCCTGGGGCTGGGATTCTGGCTCCTTTTCCGAAAAAGCCCTGCCGAGAGGCTGCCGACACTTCGCTCCACGCTTCTGTTGTTCTGCCTTCTTCTGCTGTCAATCTTCGGACAGTTGACCCTGCATGAAGGCGGGCATTGTCTGTACCCTGCTTCCCGCGGCATCCCATTCACACTGTATGTCCATCCCTTCCTGATGCCGGGATATTGTCGTCCAGCCATAGAGAACATCTGGAAGGATATCCTGGGCTCCATGACCTCTCTTCTGCTGGCTGCGTTGATCTCCCTGCCGTTCTGGAAGCGCCGCTCACCCGCTCTTCTGCCGCTGGGCATGTTGTTCTCGTATGCCGCAATTGCGGACGGCATCAATGTTTCCGGGTTGACTGGAGGGGACTTTATGAACCTGGTCCAGGGGAACGGGGTGTCACCCATCCCCTTCATTCTCCTTGGCGCTCTGATCTTCGTGGTCGGGATCGTCTCCCTATTTGCAATCCTCCCCCTGCTCGGTCTCGATCCAAAGGAATACAATGCCCTGTTCGTGCTTCCTGCCGCAATGTTCCTGGTTGGCGTTCCTTCTTTCCTGGCCGCCTGCATCGTTGTCCCGGGTTCCCCGATCGACCGCGAGTATTTCCTGGGGTGGGAGATCGTGACTCAAGCGAAAGTCTTCCTGGCAGGGATGAACATGCTCTGGGGAATCCTTGCCGTGCTCTATGTCACGCTCTGGCGCCGGATCTATCCCAAACTTCCCGCCTGGTTACGCACTGAGACGGTCGCGTTGACCTGGAAGGACCTGCGCCTCCCCGCCTTGCTGGCCGCCGCCAGCGTGATCCTGGGATTGATCATCATTACCTGAAAAACCAAGTTCAACCTTTGGGCTAGGCGATCATCGTCTCGCCCCGGGCGCTGTAATTAGAAAGGAGTTTTGCTATGAAACAAATGATTCCAAGAATGTTGCTGTGCGCGATCGTTCTGCTACTGTGTGCCGCACCCGCCAGCGCAGCACAATCCAATGAAGCAATTGCGATGCCAACATACACCCTCGGCGACCCACAGGAACTGGAAAAGTTCATGGACATCGTGATGAAAAGTCAATTGAGCGAGCAGAATATCGCCGGGGCGGTAGTGGTAGTTGTTCAGGATGACCAGGTTCTGTTGGCCAAAGGTTACGGCTATGCTGACGTTGAAAAACAAATCCCGGTCGATGCTGAACAGACCATATTCCGGGCCTGCTCGGTCACCAAACTGTTCACCTGGACGGCGGTGATGCAGCTTGTCGAGCAGGGCAAGATTGATCTGCAAACCGATGTGAATACCTATTTGACAAGCTTCCAGATCCCGGACACATACCCGCAGCCGATCACCATGCTCGACCTGATGTCACACACCGCCGGCTTTGGGGAAATCTCCTGGCGTTTGAGCCAAACCCCGCTGGAGGAATTGACTTCGCTGGAAGAATTTCTGAAGGAGTACATGCCGGAGCGCGTATATCCGCCAGGCCAGGTGCCGTCCTATTCGAATTACGGCACTTCACTGGCCGGTTACATCGTTGAACAGGTTTCCGGTGAACCGTACGAGCAGTATGTGGAAACGCACATTCTCGGACCGCTCGGTATGGCACACAGTAGTATGCGTCAGCCGCTGCCCGCGGAACTGACTCAAAATATGTCGCAGAGCTATCTGTTTGATGGAACATACCAGCCCCTCCCTTTGGAACGTTTTTATAACACCCCGGCTGGTGTTCTGGCCGCCTCAGGCACAGACATGGGCAGGTTCATGTTGACCCACTTGAATGATGGCGAGTACGACGGAGCGCGCATTTTGCAGCCGGAGATAGCCCGTCTGATGCATACGCAATCCTACACCTTCGACCCGGCGCTGCCCGGATTGGCGCACGGCTTCGAGGAGCAAATCGTCAACGGCCGGCGCTTGATCGGCCACGGCGGTGACAGTGCAGGTTTCCACACGTTGCTGAGATTGATCCCGGAGGAAAAGGTTGGGCTCTACGTTGCCTTCAACAGCGCCAATGTGGGAGATGCTCGCGAAACCCTGCTGCAAATGTTTATGGATCGCTACTTCCCCGCGCCGCAGTCAGAAGGTAACTCGGTTAGTGATGAGAATGCAAACCTCACTGAGGATATCCCTCTTGTCCGCTATACCGGCTTCTACATTGATTCCAGCGTAAGCTATCAGGATCCAAGGAGGATCTGGGCTTTGAGCTCCATGCTGTGGATCCGCCCCGGCCCCAACAACACACTGCAACGTACCAAACTACTCGGCCTCAGCGTGCAGGGAACCTGGACCCCGGTCCGACCGATGGTCTTGCAGGATACAGACACGGGCGCGCTGGCAGTCTTCAAAGCGGACGAGCAGGGGCGGGTGAGTTATATGAGGGATAGCGGCTCGGTTGCCAATGCCTTCATTTGGGTCAAACAACCCTGGTATGGCGGGCAGGTCTTCCACTTTGGACTGCTCGTTTTCAGCCTGTTAACCTTCCTGCTGACGGTCATCGCTGCTTTGGTGGGATTTTTCATCTCGTTGCGCAAGCGTGCCGCCACCGGCAGGCACTCACCCTGGCAGTCACGGCTGGCGCGTGGGATAGCGCTGGCACTGTGCCTGGCTTTTATCTTCTTCGTTGCCATCTTCATCCAGAAGAATGATGATCCATTACAACTACAACCCCTTATCCTCATCATGGCCTGGCTTATCGCAATCCTTTCTGCAGGCGTCACGTTCATGGCAATTGCTGCCTGGTGGAAAGGCTGGTGGGGGCTGGCCGGACGACTGCACTATACGGTGATTGCGCTGGCCGCGCTGGCTTTCACCTGGTTCGAAAGCTACTGGTGTTTCTTGATCTTATGACCTGAATATGATTTTGATTACGTTACCCAATCGCTTGCGGCAAACGAACCGGTGCCATCGGGCATGTGGAAAGGAATAATAATGGATACTCAATCTGTTGGATACAAAATCAAAGCCTTCGGGGCTCGCAACCTGGCATTCTTATTCTTGATTGCCACTCTCCTGATTGCCTGCTCAACCCCATCTACCGCACCACAACCGGACACAACCTTGCCAATCTCTGTTGTCGGAGAACCTGCATCAGAACCTATGTCTCATGGACTCGTCGACGTTGGCGGTCGCAGCCTGTGGTTCCAATGTGTCGGTCAGGGCACGCCAACCGTAATCCTGGAAGCAGGTGGACCGGACAATTCCTCCAGCTGGTTCAAGGTGCAGACGGTCGGCGATCAGGGTTATCGCGTCTGCTCATATGACCGGGCTAATCTCGGCATGAGCAATAAGGCATCCACGCCGCGCACTTTCGAGGATATGGCACAGGATCTACATACCCTGCTGGTCAACGCCGGCATCCAGAGACCATATATTCTGGTGGGACACTCCATGGGCGGTATGCTGGTGCGCGTGTTCACGGATCGTTATCCCGACGAAGTGGTGGGACTTGTGCTGGTGGATGCAGCCCATCCCGATATGGGACCTCGTCTGCTGGCTGGACTGCCAAAGAAATCCCTGTTGGAATCAATGGCGATCCGTTCCTGGCGTCAGTATCTTACCTGGCAGTCGGACTCAAAAGGGCAGGACCGGATGAACATAGAAGGAGTGGACTTACAGTCCAGTATTGAGCAGGTCAAGGCTCTTCAACCACTGGGCGACCTTCCGCTGGTGGTGATCAGCCGCAGTCCCCACAACAAGGAATGGCCAGGTATGCCAACCCTGCCGGTGGAGATCAACTCTGCCTTGTTCCAGATCTGGCAGGATTTGCAGAATGAACTGACAGGGCTGTCGTCCAATAGCACTCATGTCTTCGCCTCCAGTGCCGGTCATATGATTCCAACTGAGGAACCGGAGGTGGTCATACAGTCCATTCACAAACTGGTGAATGACGTGCGCAGCCAAACGGGGAAATTTGATACTCAAACAACACCGGTAGAACAGACTCATGCACCGACGATCCTGCGCATTGAGGATCGCCCATCTGAATATAAGAATGGCATTCTGTTCCTGTATAAAGATGTAATCTTCTCGGATGAGGATGGTGACGCGATATTTGACCAACCTTGGATGGTCTCAGCTGACCCGCCGGGAGATTACCCCTTATTTGGTGGTTTCATACCATCCTCATCGGATGAGCAGGTAGGAGGTGGTGCCAGGGATCCGATCATTGTGAGTTGTCACTCACAGGCAACATTTGTTATCGATGTGCGCATCGTTGACCAGACCTTCAACCAAAGTGAACCAGTCCGGCTGACCTTTAACTGCCCTGCCCCAAAAACGTATATCAGCCCTTCGCTGATCATCGGACTCGTCCTGGGCTTGTGTGTACTTGGTGTGGCTATCTGGCTGATTGTCCGTCATCGCCAAACAAGGCGTGCAAGTGCATGAATGACCTGATCTGATAATAACTTGCTCCACAATAAGGAGAACAAAATGAATACTCATTCAGTCCCAAGAACCTGGTGATGCAAAAGCGTGAAGATGTCGTTGAACAGGAAAAAGTCCATGCCATGAGCGCGGCTTGAAAATGGGTCTGGCAAACATGCTGGCCAAGGAAAATCATGGCTGGTGGCGGACTCGCCGTTGGTGGATCCAGGTCTTGCTGTGGTTGGTTCTCTTGAATGTCGGATCGGCCACCAACCTGCGCATGGGTATGCCCGACAATTTCCTGGACGTAGCAGGTCTCGTTTTACCGATCGCGGCCATCATTTTGAGCCAGGATGCGATCCTGGGAGAACGTCACTCCGGGACGGCTGCCTGGGTGTTCTCAAAACCCCTGCGCAGGCCGGCCTTCCTGCTGTCAAAAATTATTGCCTACGGATTGGGCTTCCTGGTCACCGGGGTCATCCTCCCGGGTGGCATTGCCTGTTTGCAGGTCATCGCCGGCGGCGGTTCTCTTTCATTTTTGCCTGGTTTTGTTGCCTCCCTGGGACTGGTGTATCTCAACCTGCTTTTCTACCTGACACTGGCGCTGATGCTGGCGACCCTGTTCCAAGGACGCGGCCCGGTGATGGGGATCCCCCTGTTTATATTATTCCTATCGATCATTCCTGACAGCGCCAGGCTGGCGGAATTCATGCCGTGGGTGCTGGCGACCGAAGTCGGTAATGGAGCCTTGCCAGCCTTTTTTAGGTACCTGTTATCCGGCCAGCCGCTGCCTACAGTTGCCCCGATCATCGCCACTGCAATTTGGTGCCTGTTGTTCACCCTTGTGTCCTTCTGGCGCATTCGCCGGGAAGAGTTCTAAGATTTGGAATATAAAACGTGGAGGGCGGGTCTGCCTACTGATCCGCCCTCTACATTTTGCGTAGACATACCCCACATAACGATTACTGAAAAATACATCCGAAAGTGGATGCAGGAGCGACCGCAATTCGCTATACTGAAAGCGACCCTTATCCGCTTTCAGGAGTTATCCATGCCAAAAGGCATCCCTCTCACCGCAGAAGAGCAGGCAAAGCGCCGCCACGATATCCTTCATCAAGTGGCAATGTCTTCTAGCAAAAAGGCTTTCAGGAGACATCCATGCGCGTGATCGGGTTTTTATTCGCGCTGTCCATCACGCTTGGGGGTATGGTGGAGGAACCGTACTTCCGCGGTTACTTATTGCTGCGCATGCAATCCCCTGGTATTTGGGCGTCGATCACAAACGTTATCTTGTTTTCCCTGTACCACATTTGGTCATCGTGGGAAAACGTTCTCGTTTGTTCGCCATTACGCCCTGGATCATCGCTGTCTGGCATACGTGGAATATTTATTTTGCTTTGTTGATCCATGGTGTTGTCATTGCTTTTGCAGGAATTAACCTGCTGACCTTGATTCTCCGCCTGACCTGATGGACGCGCAAGAATTGGTGAAAGAAGGAGTAAAAAATGATGACTCAAACTACTGCAACAACAAATCTCGTTGAAAAAGAAATAATCCAACCAAACTGGCTTCAACGCGTCGGTCTGTTTACCATCTTCCTGGTCTGCGGATTCGCGATCTTTGTGTTTGGCTCATACTACTTCGACGTCTATCCGACGAACAAAAACCTGAGCTTCAATCTGGCTGTTGCTGCCGTATTCCTGGTGGTCTCATTGTGGTTCAAATTTGACAAACGCTTGAACAGGTATTGGCAAATTGCCTTTGGGTTTTTCATCGCATCACTTGCCACTCCGATCAGCGCGGTCTCCGGCAGTTGGGTTCGGACTGTATTGAATTGGTTCGCCGTGACAGCAGATACATCCAAGGGATTAGCCATCGATAAAATCTGCGAGATGCTGATAAAGACGCTTCCGATCCTTGTGCTGGTTAAACTTTCCGGTGCGGACATGGGATCCATCTTCCTCAAACGCGGAAACTTGAAAATGGGCCTGGGCATTGGCGCGCTTGTGTTCTTCTTCCTCGTGCCCGCCTCGTTCATGTTCGCCGCGCAACGCTTCACAAGCGTTGACACACTTGTCGCAGCAGTCCTATGGGGACTGGCCTTTTCCGTGGCAAACGGCTTCATGGAAGAACTCTGGCTGCGCGGCATCTTCCTCAAACGCTTTGAGCCGATGATTGGCGTCAACGGTGCGGTCTGGGTCACATCCCTCATCTTCGCATTGATGCACGGCTTCGCCTTTTATTTTGATCCCCTTGCGCTGGCTTTCTTTGTGGTGAACACCCTCGCTCTGGGACTGGCATGCGGCTACCTGATGATGAAGTCAGACAGCATCTGGGGCGCTGTCGTCATCCATGCCGCGTCGGACTTTTTCCTGTTTATCGCGGTGCTGGCGAATGCGTAATTGTGAACGCAAGCAGGCAATCCACAGCGAGGAGATGATCGAATGAAGAAGTGGTTGGCTTTTTTGCTGGCAGTGTTAACCTATATTGCATTACACGAAGGAGCACACGCGTTGGTGGCCGCGATATTTGGAGAGCTGAAAGCATTTCAGCTGAAACCCTTTGGCTTTGAGGTCATTTTTCGAACTCCAACTGATGAACGAACTGGTATTCAATGGGCGTTCATCTCTGGAACCAGCAATGTGCTGACGCTATTGCTGGGATACTCATTGCTTATGGTCGGCGAGAAGTGCAACCACTTACAAAGTTCATTTTTGAAAGCATATGTCTTTTACATCACATTATTCTTGTTGCTGATCGATGCTTTTAACTTATCCATTGGACCTTTCATCTATGGAGGCGATGTGAATGGGGCTGCAGTAGGACTCGGTGTCAACCGATATCTGATCCAGGCGCTCTTTTTCCTGGTGATGCTGGCGAATCGCGAACTTGTAGCCCAGAAGTTGTTCCCTGCATACAATGTGCAATCGAGGCATCCATTATTTAAACCTTGGGTTCTTTTCATGAGGTGAGGCCATGATCTCCAGTGGCGAAATACTTGATACAAGAAATCTTGTGACTTTTTTCCCTTTCATCGTGGTGTTGGTTAACGCGTAGTTCGATGTGCTTTAAATATTGAAGGAGTAAGCCATGACTACTCAAACTACAAACATAAATCTCAGTAACAAAGAAGTATTACAGCCGAACTGGTTACAACGGCTCGGACTGTTTGTGTTGTTTCTCGTTTGCGGATTCGCGATCCTTGTGTTTGGCTCGAACTACTTTGAAATCTTCCCAACCAACAAAAATCTGACCTATAACCTATCCCTATCTGCATTATTCCTGATCGTTGCGCTATGGTGCAAGCGCGATAAACACTGGAACAGGTACTGGCGAATTGCGTACGCGTTTTTTGTCGCTTCAATTGCCTTCCCTGTCACATTGCTCCTCAGCAGATGGAGTGATGTAGTGTTGGGCTGGTTCAACGTGACGGTTGAAACTTCGCAAGGCATTGCCATCGCCAAAGTGTACGAGATGATTCTTATCGTCATCCCCATTCTCCTGCTGACCAAACTTTCAGGCGCAGACCTTGGCTCGATCTACCTCAAGCGCGGCAATTGGAAATTAAGCCTGGGCATCGGGGTGCTCCTGTTCTTCAACTTCGCCATCTCAGCGCTCATGTTCTTCGCGGAGCGATATACGAACATGGATATTCTCGGCGCGGCGATCGTTTGGGGACTCGTCTTTTCGTTCGCCAACGGCTTCATGGAAGAACTTTGGCTGCGCGGTATCTTTCTGAAACACTTCGAGCCGCTTTTTGGAGTCGGCGGTTCTGTGTTGCTGACCTCGATTGTCTTCGCCTCCATGCACGCTGGCGCGGTGTATCTCAACCCTGCGGCTGTTCCATTTCTGCTGGTTTATGCATTGACTCTGGGCATCGGGTGCGGATACCTGATGATGAAAACCGATAACATCTGGGGCGCAACGATCATTCACGCCGCCGCCGATTTGTTCGCGTTCATTGCCATGCTGGCGAACGCATAGTTCAAAGCCAAGGAGAAAATATGGACCACGTTGTATACCTCGATGCGCAAGCCAAGGAACTTGAAAACCTGCTCTCTGGAAGTAAGACCATGATCATTCGCGGCGCAACAGGGCGCAAACTTCCACACGGGCGCGTGGATGCAGGCGACATGCTGTACTTCATCAACAACAACGCCGAAGGAAAGGTGCGCGCCAAAGCAAAAGTGAAGAGCGCTTTTCATTCCGAGAAAATGACCGAAGATGAGTCCCATGCGCTGGTGAAAAAGAATCAGCCCAAACTAAGTCTGACCGAAAAACAGATCAAGCGCTGGGCGGGCAAGCGTTACATCGTCCTGATCGAGGTTGCCGACGTAAAGGAAACCCCTCCGTTTGCCATTGATAAAAGCAAATACGGCAACATGGACGACTGGCTGCCTGTGGAGAAGATCGATTCAGTGACTATAAAGTAACAAAGGCAAGAAAATGAAAACGACCAACCGCCGAAACCTCTTCATCCTGGTCTTTGCCCTGCTTGTGGTTATGCTGGGATTCGGCATGGTCATCCCTGTCTTCCCGTTCCTCATTGACAAACTCGGCGCGAGCGGAAGCGCATTGGGAATCCTCGTCGCCACCGCCGCATTGACCGAATTTCTGTTTGGTCCTATCTGGGGCAGCATCTCCGACCGCGTCGGGCGCAAACCCATCCTGATGATCGGCATGTTCGGTTATGCCCTCGCCATGTTCGCATTCGGCATCGCCACAAAAATTTGGATGTTGCTCGTGTTCCGCGCTCTCTCAGGTATTCTCTCTTCCGCCACCATCACCACCACGATGGCATACATCGGCGACAGCACCTCCGAAAAATCGCGCGGCGGCGGGATGGGCATTATCGGTGCGGTTGGCGGCGCAGGGACAGTGATCGGTCCAGGCATCGGCGGATTACTCGCGGGCGGTTCCCTCTCGACCCCGTTCTTTGTTTCCGCGTTAATGGCATTGCTTTCCCTTTTGCTGGTTGCCCTGCTCCTCCCCGAATCATTGCCCGTGGAAGCTCGCGCCGCGCAGGGACAGAAAATCCAACTCGTCCGCTTCAACGAACTCTGGCGCGCGTTGACAGGTCCGATTGGCTTGCTCCTTCTCGTTGCATTCCTGGCAACCTTCGGTACCAGTAACTTCGAATCGGTCTTCAGCTTGTACATGCTCAGAAAATTGGACTACGGTCCCGAACAGGTTGGCGGCATCCTGACACTAGTTGGCGCAATTGCTCTCGTTGGGCGCGGATTGCTGACAGGCTTCGTCACATCCCACTGGGGCGAACCGACCGTCATCAAAACATCGCTCATCGTCGGTGCGGTCGGCTTCATTCTCTTATTGCTTGCAAACACATACGCCACAGTCCTATTGACCACCGGCATTTTCACCTGCTCGATCACTTTCCTGCGTCCATCCATTCATTCGTTGACATCGAAACGCACCACCGTCGGACAAGGCGCGTCGATGGGACTGAGCAATTCCTTTGTCAGCCTGGGTCGCGTGGCAGGCCCCATCGTCGCAGGCATCATCTTCGACATCAACCCGAATTTCCCCTATCTCGCGGGCGCGCTGATTTTGTGCGCGGTCTTTATCGTGAGCCTGGTTTGGATAAAAGAAGAACCAGTCATGCTCGATGCAAGTAAAACCATAAAGGAAATACCATGACCAAACGAATTTTGATCCTGAAAGGCAGTCCGCGTGAAAAGGGGAACAGCAGTGTGCTTGCAGAGCAAGTGTCTGCCGGTGCGCAGGAGGCGGGCGCGGATGTGGAAAGCATCTATTTACACTCCCTTGATATCCGTGCCTGTGACGCATGCGAAGAATGCGCGGGGACGGGCATGTGCGTGATCAAAGACGATATGCAAAGCCTCTACCCGAAAATTGCAAATGCCGATGCCATCGTTCTCGCCAGCCCTGTGTACTGGTTCACGATCAGCGCGCAACTGAAACTTTGCATTGACCGATAGTACGCGTTTCAGGGAACGAATTGGAAGGAATTTGTCGGAAAGAAAATCGGAATTGTGTTGACGTACGGCGACACCGACCTTTACACATCAGGTGGCATCAACGCCATCCATACTTACGAAAGCATGTTTCGTTTCACGCACGCGGAAATTGTTGGAATGGTCTATGGCACGGCAATGAATGTCGGCGATGTTCAGAAACAACCTGAGTTAATGGAGCACGCCTATAAACTCGGTCAGAAACTTGCGCAGTGAGGCGCGTGTACTCTTAGCAAAGATAATATTCGAATCAATAGTACTTGCGGGATCGTCCCAATCGGCGTAGACCTGACAGGGTCAGGGAGGGACAGCAAGACAACACACTACTGGAGGTTGCCATGTCTACATTTGTTCTTTCACTCTCTCACCCAAATGCCACCCTCGAATATGTCGGCGGCAAGGGCATGTCACTGGCGAAGATGATCAATGCAGGATTCCCCGTCCCTATCGGATTCCATATCACGACGGACGCCTACCGCGCATTCGTGGACGCCAACAACTTGCAGGCGAAGATTCTCGCAGCGCTCAAAGATGTGGACACCTCGCTTCCCGCGTTGCTCGAAACGGCTTCTGCAACTATTGGCAGATTCTTCACTGACGCGTCCATCCCCGATGACATTGCATCAGCCATTACCACTGCCTACAACGAACTCAATCGTAAATCGGAAATCGTAAATCCAAAATCGGTCGCTGTTCGTTCCTCCGCCACCGCCGAAGACCTGCCCGAAGCCTCCTTTGCGGGACAACAGGAAACGTATCTCAACATTTGCGGCGAAGCGGATTTACTCGAAGCAGTCAAAAAATGCTGGGCATCGTTATGGATCCCATCAACGGACGGCGCGATGAAATGGTCATCAACGCCGCCTGGGGACTGGGTGAAGCCATTGTCGGTGGACTTGTTTCGCCTGACACCATCGTTGCCGACAAAGCCACAGGCAAGATCAAAACGTATGATGTTGCGGAGAAGACCGTCATCACGGTACGGACAGAAAAAGGCACGAGGGAGGATCCGCTCGATGACGAGCGACGCAGGTCAAAGGTCATAAATGAAGCGGAAGTTGTCGAGTTGGTGAGCATCGCACACAAAATCGAGTCCTTCTATGGCAAACCTCAGGATATCGAGTGGTGTCGCACAGATGGTCATTTCTATATTGTGCAGTCGCGTCCAATCACCACGTTGAAAGAAATTGAGGTCCCCGCACCGACCAACTGGAAACTGCCCAAAGGCGCGTACGCGGTCATGCGGAACAACATCGTCGAGTTGATGGCGGACCCGCTCACGCCATTGTTTGAAACGCTCGGTCTTTCCGCGATCAATACCAGCCTGCCGCGCCTGATGAATGAGTCGTTTGGGATGCGCGGCATCATGCCACCCGAGATCATCATCGTGGTGAACCATTATGCCTACAACAACGGCTCAGTCAGTGCGAAGGGCATGGCACGCCTGATGTTCAACATGGGCAAGATCGCCAGGATGATGTTCACTGGCGCCGTGGAACGTTGGACTGAGCATGGAAGACCGCATTACCTTGAAACAGTTAACAACTGGAACGCGACAAACTGGCGTGAGTTTTCTTCAACTACGCTAGTGGAAAGCGCAAAACAATTGACCGAATCCGCCATCGACGCGTACGGTTCGCTGGTCTCGGGCGTCATCCCCGCGGCATGGATCACCGAAGCCGTATTCACGAACGTTTACAACCGATTGATCAAACGCCGCGATGATCCATCTGCTCCCACTTATTTATTGGGATACGACAGCCTGCCCATCCGCGCGGACAAGTCGCTCTACTCGCTTGCTGAGTGGGTAAGGCAGTATCCCGCATTGACCCAATGCCTTGAGCGCACACCGACCTCACAATTGACCGCGTTGTGTGAGAGTGGACAAATCCCTAGTGATGTCACGCCCGCCTTGTGGCAGGATTGGCGCGTACGTTTCCATCAATACCTGCGCGAGTACGGATACATGCTCTATGACCTGGACTTTGTACATCCCGTTCCAGCCGACGATCCCGCACCTGTGCTGGATGCGCTCAAACTGTACCTGAGCGAACAAGGCGTCAACCCATATACACGCCAGCGCGAATCAGCAGAGCGGCGCGTACAGGCTGTCATGACAACAAGGCTGCGCTTGAAGGGACTGCGTTTGAAATGGTTCAACAAATATCTCGCCTCCGCCCAGAAATATGCGCCCCTGCGCGAAGACGGACTGGCGGAGATCGGTCTCGCGTATCCGCTTGTCCGCCAGATGTTGCGTGAACTTGGAAATCGCTTCGTACAACATAATGTAATTCCCGCTGCCGATGAGATATTCTGGCTGACCCAGGATGAAGTCTTGCTCACCGCAAGACGGCTCGACGCGGGACAACCCGTGGAGTCGCTCGCCGAAAAGATCCCACAGCGCAAAGCGGAACACCGCGCCGCGCTGAGCGTCCGACCACCGATGATGCTGCCGCAAATGAAAGTCTTCGGTTTCGATCTGATGTCGCTCAAGGATAAGCGCGGACGCCGCAACAAGGGCGATGTGATCAAGGGTGTCGCGGCAAGCCCAGGCGTGGCAAGCGGCGTTGCCCGCGTTCTGCATGGTCCTGAAGATTTCGGTCAAATGAAACGTGGCGATGTATTGGTGGCTCCGATCACTACACCCGCATGGACTCCGCTTTTCGCGATGGCCTCCGCGGTCGTGACCGATATCGGCGGTCCGCTTTCGCACGGTTCCATCGTGGCGCGCGAATATGGCATCCCTGCGGTGCTTGGCACAGGCGTGGCAACTCATCGCATTCCTGGCGGTGACATCATTGAAGTGAACGGGACAGAAGGCAAGGTTTCCATCAAAGCCCGTGCCACCCCGCAAGGCAAAGCCACTCAATGGATTCCGCCCAGCCCCAAAGGTATGTATATGCGCGGCAGTCTGTGCGAGCATCTGCCCAATCCCGTGTCGCCGCTGTTTGGCACACTCGGTATTCGCATGGTCAACATCCCCACCAAGGAGATCGGCGAAATGGCGCTTGGTATTGGCGGCGGCGGTTATCAGTATCGACTCATCAATGGTTACGTGTATCTGGGCATGGAACTGACCTGGCGCGAGTGGGTCTCAATGGCAAAAAACTCTGGAGCGCTCACGCGCACGATGTTCAAGACCAGCCACGAGACCTGGCTGGAGGCGCGCAAAGAACTCATCGCCGCG
>JBFYRY010000280.1:0-4936 GCA_041302025.1 Chloroflexota bacterium
AAACACCGCCCTCGTCACCCTCTCACACGTCGTCTTCAAAAGCGGCTACCTCTACGACATGCGCCGCATCACCGAACTTGCCCACGCCAAAGGCGCCCTAGTCCTCTGGGACCTCAGCCACTCCGTCGGCTCCGTCCCCATCCACCTCGACGACTGCAACACCGACCTCGCCATTGGCTGTACCTACAAATACCTCAACGGCGGTCCCGGCGCGCCCGGCTTCCTCTACGTCAACAAAAAGATTCAAGACAAACTCACCTCACCCATCTGGGGCTGGTGGGGACAAAAGAATCCCTTCGACTTCTCCCTCGATTACATCCCCGCCCCCGGCGCGGGACGCTTCCTCGTTGGCACACAACCCATGATCTCCCTCCTGACAATGGAAGCCGCCCTTGAACCAACTCTCCACGCAGGCATGGACGCCATCCGCGCCAAATCCATTTTGATGACGGACTACGCCTCCTTCTTAACCGAAACCTGGCTCGCCCCCTTCGGCTTTTCCCTCGGCTCCCCAGCGGACTCTGCCATGCGCGGCTCCCACATCTCCATCCGCCACACGGACGGCTACCGCATCAACCGCGCCCTCATCGAAGAGATGAACGTCATCCCCGACTTCCGTGCGCCGGATAACATTCGTCTCGGCTTTGCGCCGTTATATACATCTTTCACCGAAATCTGGGAAGGCTTTGATAGAATCAAACGTGTGATGGGAGAGAAACGATACGACAAGTATCCCAGACAGAAATTAACGGTAACATAAAGCATCATGTCCCCGCTGAGAATTTCTCCTCGTATCATCCGGCACCCCTTCGCGGTTCTCATGCAGGACGCGCGTCTGGATTTCTACGAGGAAAACGGACGCGAGATCCGCATGAACGTTCAAGGGCTGGAAGTCATCGAGACCGATTTGTTCCAACGTGACGGCGTCATCATGGAACGGGTCACCGCCAGGCACATCCCCTTGAAATTAGCCTTTTCAGGCATCCAACACCTGAATCGGACGGATTTTTTCACCGCCCTCGACCAATATCCCCTCGACGATCCATCCCGAGTCATTGCCTTCATGTACTCCTGGGTTCAACCCGGCATGGAGGATATTTTCCATTTATTCGGCTTGCGCGGACCTGCCGACGCGGACATGAACTTTTTTGCAAACGGCGTTGCCTTTGAACAATCCGCAGGCGGCGCCCCCCTTACCTTCGAACGCGATTATTCTCCCTCGCCGCCCATGCCTGATGGAGAAGTCCCGCAACCATACGATATTTACGACCGCTTCGGCGGCGACCCTGTAACGATCAAACTCAACGGCAATATCATTCAGGATAAACTCTTCGTCGGTGGGATCGAACATCAACCCGACTATCGCCCTGAAATTGACGCCGTCCTCAACCTGGGTGAAAAAACCAGCACCTGGGTAAGAGGCAACGCACCTCATCCGAATGACCGAACCGTGGAAAAAGGTGAAGGCTCAAAAGGAATGTCGCCCGACGAGATCCGTACAGAGGCAAACTGGGTGGTCGAGCGCCTGAAAAAGAATCAGAGTGTCCTGGTCCACTGCGTGGCAGGGATGAACCGCTCCACCACGATCACCTGTGCCGTGCTGATGCAACTCGAAGGGCTGACCGCCGAGCAAGCGCTCCATCGCGTCTACGAAAATCATCCCTGGGCAAAACCCGACTCGCATCATTGGCTAATGCTTCGGTGGCTGGAAAATAACAGGTAAAGCAAAAACAAGATGGAAATTAATATTCCATCCCCAAAACTAAACACTGACAATCATGTGCCATTCATCCTGTCTTGCTTGTAAATCAAATCGTTTTGTTGTATAGTGTTTTTAGCAATTGGAGGATGAAGTGAATAGGTCGTGGATTGTTTTTGGGATATTCCTGATTCTATTTCTCGTTCCATCACATGTTCTGGCACAAGAGGGTAATCCGCCTATTCCACCAGTTCCTACTGGCGGGAATGTAGTACTTGACACTTTGGATTGGTTGACCCCATCTCAGGAATCAGAAATCAACACCATCAATCAAAAACTGGATCAGGATGGAATAGCCCAAATCGCTGTTGTCACTCTTGATGATTGTGGGGAGGACAAGCAAAAATTCCGCAACGAATTATTCCGCACCTGGGGGATTGGTCATGCAGATGACAATGATGGCTTGTTAATAATGGTCTGCTGGCATGGAGGAGACCAGTCACGTCGCAGTATCGAACAGGAAACCGGCTATGGCTTGGAAGCAACCTTGCCGGATATTTTGACCGGTCGTATCGTCGACGAAGAGTTCATCCCAGCCTTTCAATCCAACCGTCCCGGCGACGGGTTGGTTGCGATGGTCAAAAGATACGACGATATTCTTCGCAAAGACATTACCCCAGTGATAACCACACCTTTGGATAAAAATCTTGCATTTCTTATCATTGTCTTTTTGGGGACTGTCCCCGGTGCTGTTCTTGGGATCGCATATTCCGTCGTTTCCAGAATAAATAACGGACTCGAAAATAGCGGCGGGGCAGGGGCAGTTATTGATGATAAGCAAACATCAGGCGTTATTTCATATCTACATAGCTTTGCGCTGGCAGAATTCATTTCCTTGATTCTCATTCTGGGGATGATATTCGCTGGATTGCAAGGGATTTTTAATCTACCGCCATCCGTCCAAGCCTACGCTGTTTATATTTTCCCCTTTCTTGCCGTTTGGTGCATCATTTTAATTTTGTTCTACGTGTCACAGTTTTTCAGACATGTAAGACAAGATGCATGGGATTTTCCAAACGACAGCCGGGAATCATCGAGTGAGAGATCGATTTCAGGCACTGATCTATTGAATATACTATCCGACATCGCACGCGACACCTCCAGTTTTGATGATGGAGACTCTGGCGGTGGAGGCAGTTCAAAAAAATTCTAACCGGAGGAGAATCAACATGAATAAGACCATTGTCTCTGTCATTCTAATAGTAAGCGTATTGATCCTTGTTGTCATTTGTGTTGCAAGTTGGGGGATCTCCAGCTACAATAATTTAATCGTTCTCGATGAGACTGTGCAAAAAAGCTGGGGTGACCTGCAAAGCAGTTATCAACGTCGGGCAGACACCTATAACACTCAATTACCTGTAGTTGTAGCAGGGAGTGCGCAGGAACTTGCTGTCTTTAAAGAATTGCGAAAACAGGCGGAGGGATTGCGGACCAGCCTGAATTTCAACTCTGCCCCGACCGGTGCTGAAGCGCAACAACTTGCCGAACAGGTCGCCGCCTTCGATAAGGCTATTCAAAGCTTCAATGTATACGTGGCGGATAATCCAGAGATCGTCAGTGCGGATTTTTACAGTGATTTCATGGTAATCATAGAGGGTACAGAAAATCGCATTAATGTAGCAAGGCGTGATTACAACAGTGCTGTACGGACCTTTCGCACAAGTGTGCGGTCCTTTCCCAATGTTATTATTGCCGGGATGTTGGGACTGACTCCCGATATGTATATCTATTTTGAAGCACAGGAAGGCGTTGAAAATGCGCCGATTCTAGTATTCCCCACACCTGCTCCATAGAAACAATTAACCGTAGATTGAATGAAGAGAGCCGGAGACATCACGCCTCCGGCTCTTTTTTCTTTCGTCCCTTCGACTTTGCTCAGGGCAAGCTTTCTTTGAACCTGATTTACTTCCTTTCCAGCACAATAACCGAATTGCCATCGGCAGAAGTAATGGTCAGTGTATTTCCATCAATTGCAAAACTTGTTTTCTCCTGCAACACAGCCAGTGTCCCCATTTCCTGCTCGCCCACGGGACCTTCGCAGAACATCATCGTAGACATGACTGGACCGAATTCGAGCGCATCGCCTTTGATGGTGTACTCGCCACCAAATCCGTTACAGCCGACGTTCCCGTTCATTTGTTTGTCATTGAATTTGATGATTGTTTCCACGCCTGACGCGGCGGGTTTTTGTTCGGAGGGGGCACCATATGAGATCAGTTGCCACTGTCCACGAATATCAGCGGACACTTCACTACAGGCGGTCAGGGCAATCGCAATCAACAAACCGACGAACAATATATTTTTCATTTCCATATTCTCCAGTTTTTAGTTTCCATTCCCTGACGCCCCACAACAGGAAAAGTTCCCGAAAGTATACCCACCAAATGATACAATCCTGCAACCACAGGAGAGAGTTTGTACATGTCACCCACCATTACCGTTGAACAATTAAGCAAAACCTATCAAGTCCCCGAGCGCGAAGGCGGATTCAGCGCGGCGATGAAAAGTTTCTTCAAGCGCAAATACAAGGACGTGAAAGCCGTCCAGAATGTCAGTTTCAAGATCGAGCAGGGAGAAGTTGTCGGCTTCCTCGGTCCGAACGGCGCGGGCAAAACGACCACGCTCAAGATGTTATCCGGTCTGCTCCACCCCACCGGCGGCAAAGCGACCGTGCTGGGCTTCACGCCCTGGGAACTGCGGAACGAGTACCTGCTCTCGATGACCCTCGTCATGGGACAGCGCAACCGCCTCTCGTGGGACATTCCCGCCGCGGATTCGTTCCTGCTCAATCAAGCCATCTACCGCATCCCCGACGAGCAATACAAAGCCACGTTCAAGGAATTGGACGACTTGCTCGAACTCAGCCCGTTGATGAAGAAACCTGTGCGCAACCTCTCGCTCGGCGAACGGATGAAATGCGAGATCGCGGTCGGCTTACTCCATCGTCCCAAAGTCTTGTTCCTCGATGAGCCTACGATTGGACTTGACATCACCGGTCAGGCGCGCATCCGTGAATTCCTGCGCGAGTACAACCGGCGCACCGGCGCGACCATCCTGCTGACCAGTCACTACATGGCAGATGTCACTGCGCTGTGCGAACGCATCATCATCATCCATCACGGGCAACTCAAATACGACGGCGGCATCAACGACCTCTCGCGCAAGATCGCGCCGTTC
>JBFYRY010000056.1:0-15708 GCA_041302025.1 Chloroflexota bacterium
CCAAATACAAGCACCTGCGGCTTTAAAATATGCATATATTTCGGTGCGCCTTCCGTGCGAAGCCAGATGTTCACCCGCAAAACATTCTTCGTGGTCACTGCTTCGCCGCGCACAAGCGTATCCTGCGTATACAGCATTACAGGGGTCGTTTTTTCATCAGGGGAAGGGGTGTACATTTTATCTCTAGGGCTTACGCAGTTCAATTTTTTTTTGCCGCAAACACTTGCACCTGATGCAAGTGCAGGTGTTACACGAATTATCGCAAATTTTTCAAACAATTCGCGTGAATTCGCGAAATTCGTGGCTTGCTCTTGGGGTTTTGCGTAAGTCCTAATCTCCTGAAATTTATTATACACTTGCTTGCTTTTCCGTTCCCCGTTTATACTCTGCGCACTGCTTTCAACCTTGAAAACTCTGCAAGCCGGTACCCATGATATGCACAATAAACGCTGGATCATCCAACCGCCAATTACGCCAAAAGCCGAAGAGGAACTCGCCAAATTTCCATCCATCCTCCGGCAGACGCTCTTCAACCGCGGCATCGGCACCGACGCCGAAGCGCGCGCATTCCTCAAAGCCGAACCGAACGCGGACACCGATCCGTTCCAACTCACCGGCATGCAGGCGGCGGTCGACCGCATCCGTTTTGCCATCGAGCACAGCGAGCCCATCGCCATCTACGGCGATTACGATGTGGACGGCGTTACGGCAACAGCCCTGCTCGTGCAGGCACTGGAGGGACTTGGCGCAAACCCTTCGACAGGCTCAGGGGGCACCGTGCGCGGCTACATCCCCAACCGCTTCGAAGAAGGCTACGGTCTCAACAAGGATGCACTGGATTCCCTCAAAGCGGACGGCGTCAAACTGGTTATCACCGTCGATTGCGGCATCCGCTCCCCGGACGAAGCGCTTCACGCGCGGACCATCGGGCTGGATCTCATTATCAGCGACCACCACCACCCTGACGGTTTGAACCTGCCCCCCGCCCTCGCCGTCATCAACCCCAAACAACACGGCGACCCATATCCCGATAAAGACCTTGCCGGGGTTGGAATCGCGTACAAAATCGCAGAGGCGCTCTTCAGCCTTCAGCCGTCATCCTTTGTCCTTTCCGATCTCCTCGATCTCGTCGCCCTCGGAACCGTCGCCGACCTGGCTCCGCTCGTCGGCGAGAACCGTTCCCTCGTCCGCAAGGGACTTAAGCAGATCCGCGAAACGAAACGGCAGGGACTCTTCTCCCTCGCCGGCGTCGCCGAAATGAAAATAGATAAGGTCACCGCGGGTAATATCGGCTTTATGCTCGGTCCACGACTGAATGCCTCCGGCAGGCTGGAATCCGCGCTGGCATCGTTCGAACTGCTCACAACGAAAGACTTCATGCGTGCCGGTCAACTGGCACAGCAACTCGATATACAAAACCGACAGCGGCAAACCATCACCAGGTCGATGCAACAGAAGGCGGAGGAGATCGCCATGAGCGACGACCCCGATGCATTCTTGCTCTTCGCCGCGCACGAGGACTTCAATCCGGGCGTGGTCGGGCTGGCGGCGTCTCGCTTAACAGAAACATACTATCGTCCCGCCGTGGTCGCGGCGAAGAACCTCGAAGAGACGCGCGGCTCGTGCCGGTCCATCCCCGAATTCCACATCACTGACGCACTCGACCTATGCAAGGATCTGCTCGTCCGTCATGGAGGTCATGCCGCGGCAGCGGGCTTCACCGTCAAAAATGAAAACCTGCCCGAACTGGTAACCCGCCTGAAATCCATCGCAAAAGAAAAACTTGGCGGGAAAGACCTGCGCCAGACGCTTACCGCCGATATGGAAGTGGCGCTCCCTGAATTGAACTTCGATGTACTGAAGCATCTCGCGTACCTCGAACCGACCGGCTACGGCAACCCCGATGCCGTATTCGTCTCGCGCGATGTGAAGGTCAAGGCATCACGCACGGTTGGGGCAGATGCCCGGCACTTGAAATTAACGCTCGAAGATGAACGCGGCGCAGTGTTCGATTCGATCGGATTCCGTCTCGGGCATCTCAGGGATTCGTTGCCCGCGCGCGTGGATGTGCTTTACACGCTCGAAGCGAATGAATGGAACGGGAAGACCTCCCTGCAATTGAATCTCAAGGATGTAAAATCCACAGGTTTGCCTGACTAACGTGGAACTTGAAAACTGACGCGTGGAACGTGACACTTCATTCTTTACCGTACATCCGTCATTGCAAGGGTGATCTTCCCGAAACAATCCCATCTCGTCATGTAGGGATTGCTCACTTGCACCAGCATGCAAGTGCAAGTGTCGTCGGGGTTTCGATGCTGTCGCATCTCAACCCTCCTCGCAATGATGTGATAATCTTATAGGAGAAACCATCATGCCATCATCCCCCATCCCCGTAGCCGTGCTCGGCGCGACAGGTTCTGTCGGTCAGCGATTCATTTCATTGCTCGATAATCATCCCTGGTTCAAGGTCGTCGCCCTTGCCGCCTCCGACCGTTCTGCGGGACAAAAGTATGCACAAACCACACGCTGGGTGCTTGATGTGCCCATGCCGGAGTATGCCAAAGACATGGTCATCGTCCCTGCCAGCACGGATGCGGTACAGGCAAAGATCGTGTTCTCCGCGCTTCACACCGAGATCGCCAATGAACTGGAACCTGCATTTGCAAAGATAGGCGCGGCAGTGTGTTCCAATGCATCGTCCTATCGGCGGGCTGACGATGTACCGCTTCTGCTTCCCGAGATCAACGCGGATCACATCCATCTCGTCAAAACACAACGCAGGAACAAAGGTTGGAGCGGATGCATTGTCACAAATCCGAATTGCACCAGCACCGGTCTCACAATTGCCCTCACAGTTTTGGACAATGCCTTCGGTGTGAAGAAGGTTTTTGCCACTTCCCTGCAGGCGCTTTCGGGCGCGGGCTATCCCGGTGTCCCTTCGCTTGACATTATGGATAACGTCATTCCCAATGTGGGCAACGGTGGTGAAGAGGAGAAGGTGGAATGGGAACCGCGCAAGATGCTCGGCAGGTTGAATGACAACAAAATCGAACTTGCGGATATTAAATTCAGCGTCCATACGAATCGCGTGGCTGTGATCGATGGTCACACCGTCTGCGCCAGCGTGGAATTGGAAAACCCGGTTGAACCAGAAGTTGCGATACAGGCATTACGCGCGTACGAGGCTCCGCTGTCAGCCAGGGAACTGCCGTCGAGTCCGCGACCAGTGATCGGCGTAAGAGATGAAGCGGATCGTCCCCAGCCAAGACTCGACCGATTAACCGGAAACGGCATGACGACCGTCGTCGGCAGATTAAGACGTGATCCCATCCTTGATCTTAAATTCGTTGTGCTTTCACACAACACCATCCGCGGTGCGGCGGGCGCATCCATCTATAATGCGGAACTTCTTGTCAGCGAGAATCTTTTGTGATATAACCCGCGCAATTAAATATTCGCTCTTATCCAGAGAGACTGAGGGAACGGCCCTGTGAAGTCTCGGCAACCAAACGAAAGTTATGGTGCCAACTCCGACAGTGAATGACCATGTCATTCAAACACTGGAAGATGAGAGGACGGTATCGTGCTTGTGTACCTCTTCTTGTACTTTCAGAAGAGGTCTTTTTATTCCCCCTCTCCCGATGGGAGAGGGCTGGGGTGAGGGAACTCTTCTGACGGGCGGATAAATCATATTCAAGGAGAGACCCATGTCTGCAACAGAACGTAAATTCGGTTTCACCACACGCCAGTTACATTCAGGTTACGACCCCGAAACAACGACGGGGAGCAACACCGTGCCCATTTACCAGACCAGTGCCTATGACTTGCAAAGCACAGACCGCGCCGCGCGTCTCTTCGCGTTGCAGGAAAAAGGCAACATTTACACGCGCATCTCGAACCCGACATCGAATGTGCTCGAAAAACGCATCGCCGACCTGGAAGGCGGAGTGGGTGCTGTGGAGGTGAGTTCGGGCCATGCCGCGCAGGCGACTGCCATCTTCACGATCTGCGAAGCGGGCGATCATATTGTTTCCACGTCAACGCTTTACGGCGGGACGGTGAGTCAGTTCAAATATACCTTCCCGCGTTTGGGAATTACTGTGACACTGGTGGATCCCACCGACCCGGAGAATTTCCGCCGTGCGATCCAGCCCAACACCAGGATCATCTATGGTGAGACGATCAGCAATCCGCGCGTGAACATCTTTCCGTTCGAGGAAGTGTCGAAGATTGCGCAGGAACACGGCATCCCATTGATGATAGACAACACCTTCGCCACGCCGTATCTGTGCCGTCCCTTCGAATGGGGCGCAGACATCGTGACCCATTCCACGACAAAATTCATCGGCGGACATGGCACTTCCATCGGCGGCGTGATCGTGGATAGCGGAAAATTCAACTGGGCAAAGAGCGGACGGTTCAAGAATTTCACCGAGCCTGATGCTTCGTATCACAACGTGATCTTTGCGGAGGATTTCGGTCCATTGGGATTCATCTCCAAAGCGCGCGCCGGAATTCTTCGCGACATCGGAGCATGTGCATCTCCATTCAACTCGTGGCTGTTCCTGCAGGGATTGGAAACCCTGTCTCTGCGGATGGACCGCCACGTGAAGAATGCGCAGGCGGTGGCGGAATTTCTCGCCTCACACCCGAACGTGAGTTGGGTCACGTACGCCGGTCTGCCATCTCACCCCGACCATGAACGCGCCAAACGCTACCTGCCAAAAGGTCCCGGCGCGGTGTTGGGATTCGGCGTCAAAGGCGGGCGCGAAGCGGGCGCAAGGTTCATCGACAACCTGAAACTATTCGGTCATGTTGCCAATCTCGGCGATGCCAAGTCACTGGCAATCCATCCCGCCAGCACTACGCACTCACAGCTCACGGAGGATGAACAGCGAGCCGCGGGCGTCAGCCCCGATTTCATTCGTCTGTCCATTGGTCTGGAGGATATCGAAGATATTCTCTGGGATCTGGATCAAGCCCTTTCAAAATAATTTGCCGGAAAATATCACTCTGAATTCAGGAGACAACCGTGACAATCCCAATTGAGCATGAAACTTTGATTGGTATCCTTTTAATAGACGTGGAAAGCAAGGACCAACTTGGTCTTATACGATTTTTACCGGAGGGGGTGCTGGCATATCAATTGATTACAGACAGTTTGCACGTCTACGCCTTCAGAAACTCCGTGGAAGGCGCTGTAAAAAAATGGGTTGGAGAGCCGTTGTATGTCAAATATAAACACGTTTTAGAAGAGAAGCAAAAAATTCCTGATCACATCCTTGAACAAGAAGCAGAGGGGTGTGCCAATTTTTTGAACGCTTATGAAAAACCGCTCAACATGGGGCGGTATATCGTTAAGGCTGTAAAAATTCCGATCAGAACCAGGGAAACCAAAGAAAATCGTTCTTAATTCATATTATTCACAATTTACCTATGCCAGTAAAAATTCCCACCACCCTCCCCGCCCGCGCGACTCTTGAACGCGAGAACATCTTCATCATGGATGAAGATCGTGCCACGCATCAAGATATCCGTCCTCTGCGTGTTGCGATCCTAAATCTCATGCCCACCAAGATCGCCACCGAGACCCAACTTCTGCGATTGTTGTCCAACTCTGCATTGCAGGTCGAAGTCACCCTGCTCCACACCGCCACATACGAATCCAAGAACACGGACGCGGAACATTTACTCAATCACTATCTCACCTTCGACGATGTCCGCAACAAAAAATTCGACGGTCTCATCATCACCGGCGCGCCCGTCGAGCAAATGCCGTTTGAAGAAGTCGAATATTGGGACGAACTGACTCACATCCTTGATTGGGCGGAGACGAACGTTGAATCCACTTTTCATATTTGCTGGGGGGCGCAGGCAGGACTCTATCACCGCTACGGCATTCCAAAATATGATCTCCCTGATAAGATGTTCGGAGTCTACGAACACCGCCTCTTAAACCGGACCTCCAGCCTGCTCCGCGGATTCGACGACATTTTCCTCGCCCCGCACTCCCGTCACACCGAGATCCGCCGCGCAGACATCGAAAAGGTTCCCGATCTGCAACTCCTCGCCGAGTCGGATGATGCCGGAGTGTACATCGTCGGCACAAAGGATGGGCGCCATCTCTTCATCACCGGTCACTCGGAGTACGATCCGCTCACGCTCAAAGGCGAATACGACCGCGACGTGAACAAGGGACTACCCATCCATGTGCCGAAGAATTATTATCCCCACGACGATCCCAAACGAGAGCCAACCGTCCGCTGGCGCGGACACGCGAACCTGTTGTATTCGAACTGGTTGAATTATTATGTGTACCAGGTCACGCCGTATGATGTGAACAAGATCCCATGACCAAAATTGTCCTGCGTCCGGTGCTTGAAACCGACCTGCCCATCCTGTTCCAACAGCAACTCGAGCCCGAAGCGGTTGCCATGTCTGCCTACCCATCGAAGGACAGGGGCGAATTCATGCGTCACTGGGAGGGGATTCTGCACGACAAAACTGTTATTGCGCGCTCCATCCTTTACAAGGACAAGATCGCCGGTCACATCATCTGTTGGAAGGAAGGCAAGTACGAGCAACAGGTCGGCTATTGGATCGGGAAACCGTTTTGGGGCAGAGGCATTGCCACATCCGCGTTACAGGAATTTTTAGCGCAGGTGAAGATCCGTCCGTTGTTTGCGCATGTTGCGAATCATAATCCCGCTTCCAAACGCGTGTTGGAGAAGAACGGATTCACTCTGCTCGATGAAGGTACAAAAATAACGGTTTATAAACTGAACGCATAATTTACTTTTTATGCCGCTTCTCCAATTCAGCTATCACATCAGCGGGCGATAATCCACGCGCAGCGAGTAAGACCAGGGTGTGATAAGTCAGGTCTGCAATTTCTTCGATGAGGCGTTGATCGTCCTGCGCCAGTGCCGCGACGACAACTTCAGTCCCTTCTTCGCCCACCTTTTGCGCGATCTTCGGCAAGCCATCTTTGAACAGACTCGCTGTGTAAGATCTTTCAGATGGATTATTTTTTCTGTCTTCGATTACATCGAACAGCCATTGAATGCTCATAGTTCTCCTATGTCATTGCGAGGAGCCTGTAAGGCGACAAATCAATCTCCGACTCAGTTGGGAGATTGATTCGGGCAGAAGGGCACTGCCCTCGCAATGACGCGTTAAATATTTCGATAAAAACAGGTTCGCTCTCCAGTATGACAAGCTGGACCGACAGGGTTGACCAAAATCAATAGCGTATCCGCATCGCAATCCACGCGGACCTCAACCACACGCTGAACATTCCCTGATGTTGCGCCTTTATGCCACAACTCCCCCCGACTACGTGACCAGAACCACGTCTCGCCTGTTTCGACCGTCAGACGCAACGACTCGGCATTCATGTACGCCAGCATCAACACTTCCTTGGTCTCTGCATCTTGAACAATTGCAGGAGCCAAACCATTTGAGTTGTACTTAATTTCATCCTTCATCCTTGCCTCACATGCACACCCCACCCTTGCAATTCCCGTTTCAACTCAGGGATTCTCAACTTGCCGTCATGGAAGAGCGACGCCGCGAGCGCCGCATCCGCATTACCTTTAGTGAGTACTTCAGCAAAATGGGACATCGTCCCTGCCCCACCAGAAGCAATGACCGGCACCGAGACCATGTTTGAGATGATACTTGTCAACTCAATATCATACCCTGCGAGCGTGCCATCGGCATCCATGCTCGTGAGCAGAATTTCACCGGCACCCAACTCCACGCCGCGGACTGCCCACTCGACCGCGTCAATACCCGTCGGTGTGCGCCCGCCAGCCACATACACTTCCCAACTCGATCCATTTCGGCGCGCATCGATCGCCAGCACAATACACTGCGCGCCAAAACGGGATGCGCCCTCCGATAACAACTCCGGTCGCTTCACCGCTGCCGAATTGACACTGACTTTATCCGCGCCTGCGAGCAACAGATTCCGCATATCATCCACTTCGCGGATTCCGCCGCCGACCGTCAACGGCATGAACACTGTCTCTGCGACACGGCTCACCAACTCCAGTGTCGTCTTGCGTCCCTCATGCGTGGCGGATATATCGAGAAACACCAACTCATCCGCGCCTTGCTCATCATAGAGTCGCGCCTGCTCCACGGGGTCACCGGCATCGCGCAGGTTCACAAAGTTCACACCTTTTACCACGCGTCCATCTCTGATATCCAAACATGGAATGATTCGTTTTGCTAACATAATTCTCCGATCATTTCAGAGTCAAAAGTCGAAGGTCAAAGGTCTTGGGGTTTCTGACTTTCGACTTTTGACATTAGACCTTTAACGCTTTTTCCAATTCAACTGTCCCTTCATACAACGCCCGCCCGATGATGCAACCCGCAAGCCCCGCAGCCTTCGCCGCCTTCACATCCTCAAGCGTATGCACACCGCCCGAAGCGATCACATCAAGTCCACTCACTTCAGCCAGCTCGCGGGTGGAGGGAATGTTTAGTCCACTGCCCAAGCCGTCGCGGCGGATATCGGTAAAGATAACGGTAGCCAACCCCAAGGTCCGCATGTGAAGCGCGAGGTCAGTGGCACTGATTCCGCTGTCATCTTTCCAACCGCGTGTGCGCACGAGTCCATCCCGCGCATCGATCCCAACTGCGATCTGCTCCGCACCAAAAAGTTTCAACGCATCTTTCACGATCTCCGGTTGTTCAATCGCAATCGTCCCCAAGATCACGCGGCTCACACCCAAGCGCAACGCAGCGGCGATAACATCCAGCGAGCGCATGCCGCCGCCGAACTGCACGCGCGCGCCCAATTTCAAAATTGCTGCGAGCGCATTTCGATTCGCATCATCGCTTTCGCCAAATGCACCATCGAGATTGACCACATGCAGCCAACTCGCGCCCGCATCCAACCAACGCTGTGCCGTCTCGGCGGGGTCATCACTATAGGACGTCATGCGCGCCGGGTCGCCCTCTTTGAGACGCACCACTTTGCCGCCGCGTAAATCGATCGCCGGATAAATCGTAAACATCACGCCTCCACAAAATTTTTCAAGATCTGCAACCCCACCGCCTGACTCTTCTCCGGGTGGAACTGCACGCCAAAAACATTTTCACGTCGCACCGCGCACGCATAGCGAATGCCGTAATCGACTTCTGCAATGACATCAGATGATTCCTGCGCCTGACAATAATACGAATGATTAAAATAGACATACGCTCCATCATTGACCTGATCAAAGAGCAGCGCATCTTTCTTGACCTGAACCTGATTCCACCCCGTGTGCGGAATCTTCACTGAAAGTGACTCAGCAAACTTCACCACTGTACCTTTCAGCAATCCCAAGCCTTCGTGGTCGCCCATCTCTTCGCCAACTTCAAACAACGCTTGCATGCCCACGCAGATTCCCAACAGTGGAATATTCCGCTGCGCAACATCTTTAACCGCATCATCCAAGCCACGCACCTTCAGCCCAGACATAAAATCGCCGAACGCGCCCACTCCCGGCAGGACAACTTTCTTCGCTGCTACAACTTTGCGCGGGTCATCGGTCCGCTCCACCGTTGCGCCAACAAACTCCAATGCCTTCTGCACCGAGCGAAGGTTGCCCGTGCCCGCATCAATCAGTATGGTTTCTTTATTCATCATTCATCCTTCTGCGTTCATCATTTTAGAGCGTTCCCTTTGTCGAAGGGATTGTCCCACCCCTTCTCACGTCCACCTGCGTCGCTGCATCCAACGCGCGCGCCCAGGCTTTGAATAAGGCTTCGGCTTGATGATGATCATCACGTCCATATAACACCCGCGCATGGAGATTGCACCGTGACGTGACCGCAAACGACTCAAAGAAATGTGGGAACAACGTGGTGGGGATATTACCCACATACGGCGTATGCCACTCCGCTTGAATGACCGCATACGGTCGACCCGATAGATCAACAGCCACATGTGCCAAGGTTTCATCCATTGGTGCAAAACAATCTCCCATGCGGACAATGCCTTTGCGATCACCAAGTGCCTTATCAAAAACCTGTCCCAACGCCAGCGCCACATCTTCAACGGTGTGATGCACGTCAATGTGCAGATCACCGGTCGCTTTCACGGTGACGTCAAAGAGTCCATGCACAGCGAGGTGTGTCAGCATGTGGTCGAGGAAGCCAACGCCCGTGGATACTTCGTGCTTGCCCGTTCCATCCAAATCCAATTTAATTTCAATCTGCGTCTCATTTGTTTGACGTGATATTTCTGCCGTTCGCATAATTTCTCCTCATGTAGGTCACGTCTGCGACGTGACGTTCTCTTTGCAATGCTTTGTCACGCTGGAAGCGTGACCTACAAATTCTTCAAAGCACTTATCAACGCATTCGTATCCTGCGATCTTCCAACACTAATACGGATACAATCTTTCAATCCAGGTTTATTGAAGTAACGGATGAAGACACCATACTCCTGCGCCAGTCTCACTTTCAATTCTGCCGCGTCCCGCCCGGTCACCTGGCACAAAATAAAATTCGAATGCGTGGGATACGGATTCAAATACGGAATGTCCTGCAATTCTCTTAATAACCTTTCGCGTTCAGTTTTCAATAAATCTACGACTTTCGTCAGCTCGGCCACATGTTCCAAAGAAACCTGCGCTGCCACGCTCGCTGCCACGTTGACATTGTACGGCTGTTTGGATTTCCACAAGGTTGGCATGAGCCACAACGGAAACGCACCATATCCAATCCGCAAGCCAGCCAACCCTGCCCATTTACTAAAAGTACGTAACACGATCAGGTTTTCACGCGCAGGCACTTCGCGGATGCGGCTCAGGCTTGCGCCGAGGTTGTCACCGGCAAACTCAATATAGGCTTCATCTAAAACGATCATGGTTGGCAACGCCAACAGTTCATCCAGTACCTTTGCATCAACCAAGGAACCATCGGGATTGTTCGGCGATGTGATAAAAAACAGTTTCGGTTGATACGTTTCCACGGCTACGCGGATGGCATCCATATCCAAAGAAAAATCTGCGCGGCGCGGAACTTCGACGCAACGCGCCGCGTTGAGTTCTGCATCAAACGAATACATGCCAAACGTGGGCGGGCATGAAAGAATGCAATCGCCCGGCTCAAGAAAAACGCGCATGAGCAGGTCGATCAATTCGTCCGCGCCCTGACCAGCGAGTAAATATTCTTCGCCGATGCCGGTAAACGCCGAAAGTGATTGTCGCAAAGCGCGGCTTTCGGGGTCAGGATAAATGTGTGGGAAATCTAATTTGCCGAGCGCTTCACGAACCACAGGTAAAGGTCCGTATGGATTCTCATTGGCATCAAGTTTAACGATCTGCGCTGGTTCACGTCCGATGCGGGCGGAGAGGACTTCGAAGGGTTCGATGGGTGTGTAAGGCGGAAGTGATTCAAGATGTTTTCTGATTTTCATAATGCTCCTGTAGGTCACGTTTTCAACGTGACATTAACGCGACCGTCACGCTACAAGCGTGACCTACGATTTCTAGCTCCGTAACAACGCCGCATTATTGTGCGCATCCAAACCTTCGGACTCAGCAATCACCGCCGCAATCGGACCGATTGTCTGCACCGTCATTTCATCGAGCGCAACCAGGCTGACAATTTTTACAAAGTCCCACACGTTGAGCGGAGAGGCAAAACGGGCAGAGCCGCCTGTTGGCATGACGTGGCTGGGTCCCGCCAGATAATCACCCAACACCTCAAAGGAGTGTTCACCAACAAAGACACCGCCAGCATTATTTACTTTTTCCACCCAACGCCACGGTTCAGTAACAGATAAAGCAAGATGTTCAGGAGCATACTCGTTTGCCAATTGGACGGCTTCATCGAGGTCGCGAGTCAACACTGCACCACCGCGATTTTCAAGCGAAGCGACAATGATATCTGAGCGTCCGCGTTGTTCGAGTTGTTTGCCAACTTCAACTTGAACTTTTTCGATCAAGGTTTGTGATGGCGTCAACAAGATTGCTGACGCGAGTAAATCGTGTTCGGCTTGTGCCAATAGATCAGCCGCCACCCAGGCAGGATTTGCAGACTTATCGGCGATGACCACGGTTTCGGTTGGACCTGCGAGTCCGTCAATACCAACCACGCCATAGACTTGGCGTTTGGCGAGGGTAACGAATAAATTTCCAGGTCCGAAAATTTTATCTACAGAACGAATCGTTTCTGTGCCATATGCCAACGCAGCGATCGCCTGTGCCCCGCCGAGCAAATAGACCTCGTCCACACCGGCGATGGCGCACGCCGCTAGGATCATCGGGCTGACAGGTACCGCCGCCAAGGACGGCGGCTTGAGCAATGATGACTGAAGCGAAGGTGGTGTGACTACAACGATTTCTTTTACACCTGCCACGCGCGCAGGGATGGCACTCATCAACACAGTCGATGGCAATGGAGCCGTCCCGCCGGGGACATAGAGTCCTACACGCTGAATGGGACGGATGATCTGCCCGAGAGTGCCGCCGAGGTCGTTGGTAAACCACGAGGTCAATGGTTGTTTGCGATGAAATGTTTCGATGCGTGCGGCGGCTTGTTCGAGTGCGTTACGCTGCGTGGGCGGGAGCGAATCCAATGCAGATTGGATCGAGGCTTTCGAAACGGGAGCAGGTTGAAGGTCGAATGAATCGAGGCGCTTCGTCCAGTTCTTAAGAGCGGAGTCGCCGTTCGTCCGCACATCCTTTAAGATTTTTGTAACAGCCTGTTCCGCTGTCAGCGCTTCGCCGAAGAGTTTGGCAATGTTATCCAACACACGTTGGCTGATGGGAAACTCATCGGGCGGTGTGCGTTTGAGGATCGTTTGTTTTGCAGTTTGTGGATCGTATTGTTTGAGCATGGTTCATCCTTTCAAGGCTTCGAGCATGGCGGTGTAGCGCGGGGGCTCTTCTTCAAAAATATAGGTGACGGGTGTGACGATGATGCCGCTGCCGCCGATGCTGCGTAATTCGGTGACGGCTTGCGGCAGATGATCGCGGCGCACAACCACGCTGATGGAATACCAGGCGCGATTTTGTTCACGTGTGTAGATCGAGCTGATGGTGGGACCCTGCAAGCCGCCCACGGAGGTTTCGGTAAAAAGTTTTTGCGCAATGGCTTCGGGACTCTCGCCGCGCATGTTAGCGATAACCAAAAGATTTTCCTTGGCACGTGAATGCGCTTCGATGTATTCAAGCAGGCGGCGCGCCACTTCTAAAACTTCAGGGCGGGTCTGCAAAGTTTTCTTGTTGGCGATGAGCGCGGCTTGCGAACGTTGGATGACGCCATCGGGCAATTGGCGCAGACGATTGTCTTTGAGGGTCTGACCTGATGAAACCAGATCTGAAATGATATCGGCGTACCCGATGGTGGGCGCAGTTTCGAGTGTGCCTTCGGCAGCGATCAAGACATGCGGAATATCGTATTTGCTCAAAAAGCGTTCGGTGAGCACGGGGAACTTGGTTGCCACACGCAATGGACGATTGAGTGATTTCGAATATTGTTGCAAGGATGGCATATCGACTACTGCATTCCATGTTTCCGGAATAGCTAGGGCGAGCGAACAATAGCCAAAGCCGAGTGAGTCGTGCAACAAAAGGATATCGCCGTTGCCTCCGCGCTTTTCTTCGATCAAGTCGATGCCTGCAATGCCGAAGTCAATGGAACCCTGCCGCACGCTGACGACGATATCGCCGGGGCGTTGAAAGATGATGCCTAATTCAGGCAGGGCGGGAACTTCCGCTTGATATTGGCGCGGGTTGGGCTTGAACACGCGCAAGCCTGCTTCAGCCAGAAATTCAAGCGCGTCGGTCTCAAGACGACCTTTGGATGGGAGGGAGAGTCGAATGGTTGGTGTCATGGTTTTCCTTTTTCAAGTCAATTTCGGTGGTCGAGTAGGCGGCATTTGTCCGCCGTATCGAGACGACACTGTAACAAAAAATTCATCTGCTTAGTGGTGGTTTCGATACGCCCTCGGCTGTCGCCTTGGGCTACTCAACCACCGGTGTATGGGTAACAAAAAGCCCCGGCAATGACCGGGGCTGATGAAACAAAGCACACTATCCTGTTGACTTAGTTCAGGTACGCGCGCAGATCCCGGTATTGCAGGGGAATGTGATGATGAGCATGGTGGTTGTGCGCAAACACTGAATTCATATTGGTTGGTATTCTATGACGGAGAAAGGGGGATGTCAAGGGGAAATGGAGGTTTGTTGTGTTTTTGTTTCAGTGGTTCTATAATTCTGCTACATAAGCATCGATAGGGATTTTTTCTAATAAGCCATAGTAAGGCAACTCTATGGTAAACCTGTTTTGGGTAATACTGGAATAAAGCTATGAACACCAAGCTACGAAACACTATAATTTGTATTCTCGTCCTAAGCATAACTATTTCAAGCTGTGGGTCAAATCAATTGTCTGAGGATACACAGTTTGTTGCCATCGCTGCCGGTGCGGATCACACCTGTGCACTGACATCGGCTGGTGGAGTTAAGTGTTGGGGAGATAATACATATGGTCAACTGGGCGATGGTACAACTAGCAACCGCACAACACCAGTAGATGTAAAAGGATTAGAAGTTGGAGTTAGCTTTATTTCGGCTGGCTTTGGACATACATGTGCATTGACCAAAGACGGTGGGGTTAAGTGTTGGGGAAACAATTACGATGGTGAACTTGGGGATGGCACTACTACTCAAAGGCTAACACCTGTCGACGTGAATGGAATGACGAGTGGTGTCAGCGCCATTGCCCTTGGTTCTTCGTATACTTGTGCGCTGACTTCAACTGGCGGAGTCAAGTGCTGGGGATGGAGGAACACCTACGCAGAAGGGAATGATGATCCAACCACTAAGCGACTCGTGCCCGTAGATGTGAACGGACTGACAAGCGGGATTAGTGCCATTGCGGCTGGTACTGCCCACACCTGTGTATTGACTTCGGACGGTGGTGTTAAATGTTGGGGTAGCAATGGCGAAGGGCAATTAGGTGATGGTACAACTATCAATCGCGCAACCCCGGTTGATGTCAGTGGGTTAACAAGCAGAGTTAGCAGTATTGCTGCTAACGGATATTATACTTGTGCCCTGACTTCGAAAGGTAGTGTTAGGTGTTGGGGAATTAACCTCGCCGGTCAACTTGGCAATGGGACAACCACTAATCAAACAACACCTATAGACGTGAGCGGGTTGACAAATGGCGTCACAGCTATCACTGCTGGTGGAACATATACCTGTGCATTGACTTCAAATGGTAAAGTTATGTGTTGGGGCAATAATACTCAAGGTCAACTCGGTAATGGCACAATAGACCAGCAAATCAAACCAACAGATGTGAGCGGGCTATCAAGCGGCATCATTGCAATAACTGCTGGCGATCTGCATGCCTGTGCGTTGACTTTAGATGGCATTGTTAAATGCTGGGGGTCTAACTTCTTAGGGCAATTAGGTGATGGCACGATCATCCAGCGATTCGCGCCTGTAGATGTGAACCCTTGATAAAAGATAAAGCCAAAACTAACGCCACAAAGAAATACGTTCCGGAATCCGCTCATCTCCAAGTTCATGGCATAACTTCTTCAAGCGCGGATAGGCGCCCTGCCATTTCAAGTCGCTGAGATTTTCTTTGAGCGGAACGTCAACGCGCAGGGTGGATAATTCCCTGAAGAGCAAGGCATCTTTATAATTATTTTTCAAATTTTCAAGCAGCGTGGTGGCGCGC
>JBFYRY010000281.1:0-4921 GCA_041302025.1 Chloroflexota bacterium
TCCGACGCGGGATCCACACCCCCGACTCCGCCCGCGCCTTTCTCCACCCCGATACGATTCCGCCTGCGCCATTCCCGAACATCGAACCCACTGTTGAACGCATCCTTGAGGCGATTCGCAAAAAGGAAATGATCGGCGTCTGGGGCGACTTCGACGTGGACGGGCAAACCTCCACTGCCGTGCTGGTGCAAATGTTTCAATCGATGGGCGCAAATGTTGTTTATTACATCCCCATCCGCGGCAAAGAGAGTCACGGCGTTCATATTGAAAGTCTCAAGCCGATCCTTGATAACGGCGCAAAGTTGATCGTCACTTGCGATACCGGCATCACTGCCCACGAAGCCATTGACTACTGCAACTCCCGCGGCGTGGATGTGGTCATCACCGACCATCACGATCTCGGCGAAACGCTTCCGAATTCGAAAGCCATTGTCAATCCAAAATTACTTCCCGAAAATCATCTGCTAAAAAACCTGGCTGGCGTTGGGGTCGCATACAAACTGGCAGAAGCGCTTCAGAATTCAGAATTCAGAACTATGAATTATGAAAGCACGGATCTGCTCGATCTGGTTGCGCTTGGACTGATTGCAGATGTGGCGTTGCTCAAAGGCGAAACCCGCTCCCTCGCCCAAAAAGGGATTCAAGCCTTGCGCAACACCAAACGTCTCGGTTTGAAAGTGATGGCGGAGCTCTCCAGCACCAATCTCGAAACACTGACCGAGGAAACCATCGGCTTCACGTTCGCGCCGCGCCTGAACGCACTCGGTCGTCTCAGCGATGCCAACCCCGCCGTCGAATTACTACTTACCAATAACCCCTCGCGCGCCAGAGTCCTTGCCGCACAGATCGAAGGACTCAACGCACAACGTAGACTGTTGACGAGTCAAGTCACCGAAGCCGCAGAGGCGCAACTTCGCGCAAACCCGGACTTGCTGACAGAGCCTGCCATTGTGTTGTCACATCCCAACTGGCCCGGAGGTGTGGTCGGCATTGTCGCCAACCGCCTGGTTGACCGCTACCACAAGCCCGCTTTTCTGCTCACCGAAGGCGAAGACGGCATCCTGCGCGGCTCCGCCCGCTCCGTGGAGGGACTCCACATCACAGAAGCGATTACGGCGAACAAGGACTTGCTCCTCAGTTTTGGCGGACATCCCATGGCGGCGGGTATGTCTCTTTCAAAGGACAACCTAACCTCTTTCCGAAGAGGGCTCGGCAAAGCCATCGAAAAACAACTCGGCGAGATCGTGCTCGAGGAACCGACTCTTGAGATCGATGCATGGCTTGAGTTGGATGAAATCAATCTCGAACTTGCCGAGTCGCTTGAAATGCTGGCTCCTTTTGGCGCAGGGAATCCCAAATTGACTTTGGCTACACGCGGCGTGAAGATGAAATCCGTTGCCACGCTGGGGAAGGCGAAAGAGCACCTTCGTCTGACGGTTGAAGATGAAAGCGGAAATGTTCAAAGCATCCTTTGGTGGAGCGGCGCGGGAGAAGAACTTCCCGAAGAAGGAAGCAGGTTCGATATCGCTTATTCGTTACGTGCCTCGTCGTTTCGGGGCGAGAAGCAGATCAACTTGACGTTCGAGGAATTCCGAGTCGTTGACGAGAGGGCGGTTGAAGTTCGCGCGGAGAGAATAGAGATTAGAGATTGGAGATTGGAAAGAGGAAAGGCAAAAGAAATCGAAGATGTATTGGTTTGGGCGGAAGGAAAAGACAAGGAGAGAGGCAAATCGCGTTTTGAATTACATCGATCGGATGAACTCGCCATTTACACCACCCCCCCATCGTTCGGTGATTTGAAAGCAACATTGGATGTTGTGAAGCCAAAAAGGATTTATGTGCTTGGGGTTTCACCAAACGCAGAATCCACCGATGAATTTTTAAGTCGACTGGCAGGCATGGCGAAGTATGCGATCAACAACAAGGGCGGCAGGGTTTCGATCAGGGAATTGGCTGTCGCAACCGCACAACGTGAGAGCGCTGTGCAGATCGGCCTGGAGTGGCTGGCGGCTGGGGGTCACGTATCAATTGCCGGGGAGGGGGAAGCGTTGCTCTTATCCAAAGGAAACGGCGAGGCGAATCAGTATCTCCAGAAGGAGTTGTTCGTGGCAGTGAAGGGAATCCTGGAGGAGACGGCGGCGTACCGCGCTCACTTCGTCAAAGCGGATCTCACCAATCTTATGGGGTAATGGTGGGGGTAGGCGTGCTTAGATCAGGGATGCTGATTGAATCCAGATTGATCGAGCCGCCGCTCAAATGCTCGATGACGATCTCATGCGTACCCTTCACAAGCACGGGAGAAACCCAATTCCTAAGTTCGGTCTGACCATTCGATTGACTTACCACGAACTCGATACCATCAAGGTCGATCAAGATCTCTCCAAGGCTCGGACCCGCCTGATATGAGACGACAACCTGCTGTCCGACGAATGTGAACAGGGCATAATTTTCGAGTTCGAATGAAATATGCAGGGTGTTTTGATAGGCGCTTGTGACATTGATCTGGCTGGTCCAGTTACCGTCATACAAAATCTGGAAATACGTGTCGTCATATTTTGCGAGGGTCGCCTGTAAAGTTTCGGTTGCAGTTGGGGTTGGAGTGGATGTTCGTGCCGAGGGAAGTGTCGGCAATATCACATCGGGTGGGATCGAAGTAAGGAAGGGTGGCTCCTCGGTATCAGGGAAGTCGGAAGGATCGATCGGCACAATGACAATGGGTGTTTCGGTCGGTTCAGGTGTCAGCGTGGAAAGACCGGGTTCAGTCCCCAGAAAGATGTATCGGAAGGGCGTTTCCGTGCTGGTCGGTTCACCCGCCGGGCGCAATATACCAGCCTGTCCAACGAAGATCAACAGAATGCCCGTAATGGACAACATGCCCAAAACAACGGGAGCCAGAATGCCGAGGTCAATGGATGACTTCTTTTCCATAGGCAGATCATTGTGAGATAAGCCAAATGCGCTTATTGGTCAGAGATAATGACGGAATCGATGTTGACCGAACCGCCGCTTACGTGGGTGATGGTGACGGGGTGGGTATCCTGCGCGAGCGATATTGACACCCACTCATCCGTGCCGTTCGATTGGTCAAGTTCCATAATCTGACCGTCTATGTTGACCTGAAGGACACCCAAACTATCATTACCCTGGAATGTAATACGAAGTTCCTTGCCGATAAAACTGAAGTTGAGGGTGGAACCAATAGTGTTCGACACATGCAACGTGGACTGATAGGCGCTGGGAACCACCAGGCACGACCAACCGCTTTTATAATCGAGCATAAGATAATCATTGTCGAAGGTTGCCGCGATAAGAGGCAGGTATACGGTTGGAGTGGAAAGACCTGTTGATGGGCACGGAGTGATCGGCGTTGAAGTCGCCCTTTTCGTGCGCGAAGGCGTAACGGTGATGGTGGGACCCGGCGTGCGCGTGGATGTATGCGTGAAAAAGATGACCGGGAACGGCGTGGCAGTGGGTTTTTTGGTGCCCGGATTGAGCACAATGATCGGATCGGTGGCACTGCCGCTGGAGGAAGTGGGCAGGAACGGTGATTTTGTCTTTGTGGCGGCGGAACCGGCTCCAGAGGATGAATTGGATGATGGAATGGAGGAGGGGGTCGATGAAGGTTGCGGCTTGCCCTGCCCGGCGGTGGCGACCAAAACCGGCGAGTCCGATATGCCGAGGGGATCTGAGAGTTCACCGGGTTCGGTGGCGGTCTCCGCTGTGGAGATACCCGGCTCGGTGCCGATCAAAAGATATTTGAAAGGCGTGGCTGTTTCAGGCGCTGGCGCAGGGTTCCGGCTTGCATTGAACCGCCCCAGCAACAACACGACGATAATGCCAAACAGGGAAACAACACCAAGCAGGATCGGCAACAAGGTCGAGCGGTCAAGAGCGGATTTGGGTTCGGAATCGGAACTCATCAGGTTTATTTTACCCCCATCAGGGCAAACAAAAGGGAGCCCGCAGGTGACTGCGGACTCCCAATTCAAGACATCGGAGACGCTTATTTACCCATGCCGAACAGATTGATCTGATCATCGGCATGGCTTGGGACTATGCCGTAGGGAACAAAACCCGGGACGGTCTCATCGCCGCATTGATCAAAGGTGGTGTAGGTGGGCAGGGTGGTGCTGATGCCAACCAGCGGACTGGAGATGGCGAACGCCTTCCACCAGTGCGTGTTACAAGCATCAGGGATGGGGTAGGCGCCGTAATCATTCGAGCCATCGAGGAAGTATTTCACCACCCCATCCTTCCAGACGTAGACATACGGAGTGAAGTAGGCGCCGAGGAGCGGGACGCCCAGGGTGCCGCCGGCATCATTGGGCGGGCAATCAGAGTCTGATGCCGGATTATACGTATCGCTGAAGGAATAGCCGAAGTTATCGCCGCAACCATCATTGTCATGGTCGAAGGTCTGGCCATAATCGGTGGCAAAAACCGTATAGGCTCCTGCCCAGTATGGGAGCTTGGCATTTGCCAAAACCGTCCCATGAGCCGCGCGTTTGAGGATCGTGGTCGTTTCGACCAGCGGACCGCCATCGGTGAATCCGCCTTCGCGCCTGAAGCGGGCATAGGGGAAGTTGGTTAACGATCCGTACGAGTCTTCCACACCGGCATTGAAAGGATCACCGCCATAGCCGAGAACGAACCGATCGGGCTGGCTTCCATCTACAAAGGGTGTTCCGGGGAGCCAGACATACAGATCCAAGTCTCTTAATCCATCTGTATACTTCCTGTGACCCGCATCAACCGGGGTACGGACATGCCAGCCCATGGCAACATCAAACGATGTGCTCAGAGGCGGTACCGCGCCGTTGAAAAATACGTTCAAGGTGCCGGGGTGCATGTACAGTTCATCAAGTCTTTCCTGCTGGAAGATGGGTTGATAACCGACGGTGTAACCCGAGCGGCTGACCTT
>JBFYRY010000057.1:0-15674 GCA_041302025.1 Chloroflexota bacterium
GGGGCATGGCGTTCGATCAAAATGGTCTCGCCTTTGACGATCCCCATTTCGACGAAGCGCCTGCGCAATGCGCTGGTCCCGCCGATGCGTGTGATGGTTCCCCTTTGTCCAGGGCGAAGAAGATGGAGTTGGATGGATTCGGACATGAAATTCCCTTTTTCAAAAATACTCCGTTGGTTGAGTAGGGGCGGGATCTTTCCGCCCCGTATCGAAACCAACAAGTAACTAAATTGATTTTGCTTACTGGTGGTTTCGATACGCCTTCGGCTACTCAACCACCGAATTCTCTTTATCCCACGATCACAAACTCAGCCATGGAAAGGCCCAACGCGACTTCCTTCCCATTCACTGATAACGTGAGCGGGCCATCCAGTGGCGCGGCTTCCAAAACCTTGAGCGTCTGCCCTGGCAGGATACTTTTAGCCTGAAGATACTTGAGCACATCTGTCGAAGTCGCATTCACAGCAAGAACCGTCACTGTATTACCGACTTCTGCTTCTCGTAGTGTGATGCCGTTTAGGGGCGTGAACGCTCCACTCTCATCAGGGATCGGGTTGCCGCGCGGACAATTGGTCGGGTTTCCCAAAAAAACAGCCAGGGCCTCGGTCACTTCGGGAGCGGTGGCGTGTTCGAGCGAGCATGCCAGTTCATAGATCCTTGCCCACTCGATCTTCAAGTGATCGAACAAAAATACTTCCCAGAGCCTCTGCCGCCGAAGGACACTCGACGCCGCCTCACGTCCCTTTTTTGTCAACGTCACGCCCTTGTATGGTGTATGTGTTACCAGTCCCTGCTCGCCCAGCTTCCGCATCATCTCGTTCGCTGAGACGTGCGCTACATTCAGGCGTTCGGCAAGACGCGCGATCGCCACATGGCGGTCACCCAGCTCGGCCATCGCCTTCAGGTACATTTCTGTGCTTTCACTCAACTGCGGGAGGGACATAAGGTAACCCTTCGAAAAATGTTATGGTTGACCTTATTATTTCATCCTTCCCGGTTTCCTGACAATGACTTATGTCACATTTTTTATTGGATGGAAGTATGCCGCTTCTTTCCGCCCCGACAACTGATTCTGCTCAAAGAAAATACCCCACTCTGAGACCGAGTCTAATTACTCACTCACCTTACGCCGATCGTCCCGAAGGTTTTGTAGGTCACGTTTGTAACGTGATCGTCACGCTCAAAGCGTGACCTACTGCCAAACATCCAGAAAGATTTGATCTTTTGGGATGTTCTACTTCATCTATTTGATCGGCACGCTTCGCGTCAACGGCGGAAGTTTATTCCCCTCGCCCCTTTTGATTACCTCCACCCAAATGGACTGTGACAGTTCATACCCAACGATGTGGTCATGCGGTTTCATTTCCAAACGCAGTGGACCTTTGAATGGGGCACAACTCAGCAAGTGGAACGGAGTCCCCGGAACCAGTCCGATCTCCGCGATGTAATGCAATTTTTCCATGTCATGTGTACGGACTCGGCTCACGACGCAATCAGAACCCGATGGCACATCCACCAATGACTCGTCCTTCACGAGGGGCATCACGCCCTCTTTGGACGGAATCGGCTCCCCATGCGGACAGCGCGTGGGATGTCCTGCCAGTTCATCCATACGGTCTTCGAGTTCATCGTTGATGCCGCGTTCGAACGTATCTGACAACACATGCGCGGACGCCCAGTCATATTTCATCACCTTGACGAGGAATACCTCCGTCAACCGATGACGGCGCAGGGAGGGCATGGCGATCTGCTCGCCTGAAGCCGTCAGCCGAACCCCACGATAGGGTTCATGGATCAGGTATCCGCTTTGGTTGAGGCGTTTCACCATCGTGGATATTGCCTGGGCGGAGGCATCCACATGCGAACCTAATAGTGAAAGCGGAACCTGGTCATGGTTCTGTTGCAGGCGGTAGATCTCAGCGGCATAACGCCGCATGGCGGGGCTGACGGTCATGGTTGTTGCGCAAGCTCCAAAAATAATTTGACCGAAATTATACTATGCGGCTCGTTAAATAAGACAAAACAAATCCAATTTAGGTCTTGGGAATACTTCCTGCTGTCATCTCAAAACTGCTCACAAAACTCTAGTAGAATTCTACATAAATCTACATTGTCCTATGTAAAATTACACATACAATTGCAACCGTCAGAGATAAGGGTGTGCCCAACGCCCTCGCTTTGTGTAAAACCTATTCGTCATTGCGAGGGTTGAGATGCGATAGCATCGAAATCCCGAAGCAATCCCCAATACAAACGGGGAGATTGCTTCGCCACTCGCTACACTCGGGCTCACAATGACGGGAGAATGAATATGTTCCTCAAACGCTTCCAGCTTGCCCTCATCCACACCGCTGTCGCCATGACGCTCGTGCCTATCAACAGCACGCTCAACCGCGTGATGATCTTCGACCTCGGCATCTCCAAAACCCTTTTCACGCTCCTTGCCATCTTCCCCTATTTGCTTTCGCCGATCCAGGTTGCCATCGGCTCCTTCTCAGACCGACATCCCGTCTTCGGGTATCGCCGCACACCGTATATCCTCGCAGGTCTCCTCCTCTGCGTGATCGGTGTCGCCGTCTCTCCGCAGATCGCCATCCTCATCAGCGAAAACTTCACGCTCGGTATTATCGTTGGCATCCTTGCCTTCGGCGCGTGGGGGATGGGTTACAACCTTTCCGCTGTTTCCTACCTTTCCCTCGCCTCCGAACTCTCAGGCGAAAAGGGACGCGGCAAAACGGTGGCAACGATGTTCACGCTTATGGTCATCGGTTTGATTGCGACGGGCATCAGCCTCAGCAGGATGGTGCCGACATACGACCCTGTGACTCTCGAACGCGCCTTCCTCATCGTCGCCGCCTCAGCCCTGACCTTGGGTCTGCTCGGTCTCTTCAAACTGGAACCACACGTCAGCCTTTCCTCCTCACCCGCCAAAGCGGATACCTACACGGTTAAGCAGATGATCTCCGCCATCACCGAAAACCGCGTGGCAAAGATATTTTTCATTTACCTGTTGCTACTCCTTGCCGCCATTCTCGGGCAGGACGTTTTGCTCGAACCCTTCGGCGCCCAAGCCTTCGGCATGACCCTCGAACAGACATCGCGTATCGTATCCATTACAAACTCATTTACACTCATCGCCTTCATCATCGCGGGCTTCCTCGATGGACGTGTCAAAAAGAAATACATTGCACAGACGGGCAACCTCGGCGCGTTGATTGGCTTCATCACCATTGTCATCAGCGGACTCACCGCCAGCACCAGCACCTTCTACATCGGCATTACTCTGCTCGGGTTCGGCACAGGTATCTCTACCATCGCCAATCTGTCCCTTATGTTCGACCTCACTGTCCCTGAGAAAGTTGGGCTCTACATCGGCGCCTGGGGCTTCTCGAACGGACTCTCACGTCTCATAGGCTTGCTCATGGCGGGCGTTGTTGCAGATGTATTCACACAACTCACAGGTAATGCCTTGGGCGGATACCTTGTCGTCTTCGGCATCGAAGCCTTGATGATGTTCATTGCCGCGGTCATGCTCTATCGCATCGATGTAGGTGCATTCCAGAAGAAAGCGCACGAACCAGCCTTCACCGAAAAAGTGGCGATGGTCGCGGATTAAATTATTTTGTCGTGTTGAGCGTAGCGAAGCACACCGCACTTGGTGTAGGTGCAAGTGTCTTCTACACAATGCGTGAGACTCTTCGGTTGCTATCGCTCCCTCAGAGTGACATGGATACATTATGACAGATGAATGGCTTTCCCTTAGTGATGCGGCGAGACTGCTTGGAGTACATCCAAGCACGATCAGGCTTTGGTCGGATAAAGGCGCGATTCCCGTCCACAAGACGCAGGGCGGGCATCGCCGCTATAAGCGCAGTGAAATTCTCCTTTGGGCAGAGTCAAATTCGAAGTCCAGGAATGAAGCGCTACAACCCGAAGGCATGATGCAGGAAGTGGTGAAGAACGTCCGCATGCAGATTTCTGAGGGACGTTTGCAGGAGGAATCCTGGTACCAGAAACTGGACGATGATGCACGTGTCCAATATCGCATGAGCGCACGTTCGTTGTTCCAGGGCTTGATGACCTACGTGACAACCAACGGCAGGGAAGCCGAATCGGAGGCGTATGCCATCGGTTACGAATATGCCTCGCGCGCCAGAAGGTATCAACTCAGTTACGTGGACGCGGCGAAGGCGTTCCTGTTCTTTCGCGATACGTTGATCGAGTCGGTTGTGAAAGTGTATACCGAAGCGCACGTGCCGACCAAACAGGCGACCGAGATGTACACAAAGATGCACACGTTCACCGATGAGATCCTGATCAGCCTGCTGGACACATACCAGACATTGGAGAAACACACCAATGGGAAAGTCTAAATCATTTTGTGCATACCCGCCGTGTATGAAAAGATCATCCCGATTGCGCTGTGGGCGATCGGAGTTGTCGTCGTCGTTTTGCTTTTGATCACCATCGCTGTGGCTCTACGACGGGTAGGAACAGCGTAATTTTTTTAAATCGGAGGTTTCCCTTGCTCAATATCCAGCACGCAAGTGCAGGTGAGGGCAGAGGGGGTTATAATCTCATCATGTTCCTCGACCTTCCCCTCATCCTCGAAACCCGAAGAAATCACGCGCTCGAACACGCAACACTCCACATCCTTGCGCGCAAATATCAAAACCAGTCCATGGCGGGACATTCCAACCCGACCGGCTTTTTTCTGCTCGGTGACTTCACAACGGAGGATGTCTCCTCCGCCGCGACGGAAGCGATGGCGCGACTGCTTTCGGGCGAAAGCGAACTGGCTGTCCACGCGGGATGCGGAACCAACCTCGCCGTCTCTACGCTTCTCCCTGCAACCTTTGCCTGGATGCCGCTTCGAGGAGCCAAATCCACCTTTTGGCGCGTCTGGCTGATTCCGATCGCCATCGTCTTTGCCGTCTTCGGATACTTCGTCAGCAAACCGCTTGGTCCCTGGCTTCAAAAGTACATCACCACCGAAGCGGACCTGGGCGCCATGCAGATCATGGATATTGTCCTTGTCCGCAAAGGTGTGCATCGGGTCATCACAAAGTAAACACGCAGGCAGGTCACACCTGTACCATTGCCGCAACATGCTGAAAACAAAAATCATCCCCGCCATCTGTATCCTGATTCTTTTCATGTCCGCATGCACCACGCTGACAACGCCAACTGCGACGGTTGCAGTGACCTCCACGCCGACAGCGATGGAGATTCCCCTCACCGAAGACGATGTCACTCGCGTGACTCTTGAAGATGCCAAAGCCGCATTCGACAGCGGTACTGTGATCTTTGTGGATGTAAGAAGCTGGGATTCCTACAAAGCGGGTCATATCCCGGATGCGGTTTTCATTCAACTTCAAGAGATTGAAGCCGGACCCGCAAAACTCAAGCTTCCCAAAGACCAGTGGATCATCACCTACTGCACCTGACTCAGCGAACATTCGAGCGCCCGTGCGGCGTTCCTGCTTTACCAAAACGGATATGCGCGCGTCACTCCTCTCCTTGGCGGGTTTGCCGAATGGGTCAAAGCCGGGTATCCAATCGAACCGTAATTTCCTCGTTGACATGGGGATTCCTTCGTCGCCAAAGAACGGCTCATCGCAATGACACACAAAACAACATGACCATCCTTTCCATCGATCACGTCCAACTTGCCATGCCCATCGGCGAAGAAGACCTTGCCCGCGCGTTTTACGTTCACGTGCTTGGCTTTGTCGAAGTTCCTAAGCCTCCCGAACTCGCCAAACGCGGCGGCGCGTGGTTCCAATCGGGAAACGTGCAATTACATCTCGGCGTTGACCTGGACTTTCATCCCGCGCACAAGGCGCATCCCGCCTTCATCGTGGATGACCTTGATGCGGTCATCACCAGGGTCGAAAGAGCGCACTACAAAACCGACACATCCCAACCGCCGCTGGATGGCTATAAACGCGCGCATGTCTTTGATCCGTTTGGGAATCGAATTGAGTTGATGCAACGATTATGAACACGCCTCAAGTCACCCATTGGCCCGCTCCCGTTTCACCGACCGAGAACACGCTGAGACAACTCTGCGCGGATGAAGGTCTGCATCCGTATCCCTGGTCGAACGGACCGCACGATGTCTACCCTGCCCACATGCATTCCTACGACAAGATCATCTACATCCTGCGCGGCTCCATCACGTTTGGTCTGCCCCACCAACTGGGTCAACAGATCACCCTCAAAGCCGGTGACCGGCTCGACCTGCCCGCAGGCGTCCTCCACGATGCGGTAGTGGGTCCGCAGGGAGTGGTTTGCCTGGAGGCGCACAGAGGTTAAGATAATGGAATCCTCTGTCGGCTGAGAACGAACCGAAACAAATCCAACAAAAAAGACGCGTCCGTAAGGACGCGTCTTCTGCTTACTGATTACTGTCCACTGTTTACTGGCTTACCAGGCCGCGTTCAGCCATCCGCGCAGTTCCATGGCTTTGACCACACGGGTGATCGCCACCATGTACGCCGCGTCGCGCATGTACACGCCTTCCTTCTCGCTGGTCTCGAGCACGGCATTGAATGCCATCGTCATCTTGGTGTCGAGTTTCTCGAGTACTTCGTTCTTCGTCCAGTAGAAGTTCATATCGTTCTGTACCTGCTCGAAGTAGGAGGTCGTCACACCGCCGGCGTTGCAGAGGAAGTCGGGGATGTTGAATATCTTGTTGGCTTTGAAGAAGTCATCGGCTTCGGGGGTGCAGGGACCGTTGGCGCCTTCCGCCACGACGCGCACCCGGCTCGACATCTTCTTGATGGTCTCGCCGTTGACATGACCCTCGATGGCGGAGGGCATCAGCACATCGGCTTCCTTGGTGATCCAGGCTTCGCCGTCTTCGATCAGGTAACCGGCTTCTTCAGCGGCTTTTTTGTCGATGGTTCCGTACTGGTCAACGATGGTGAGCAGGAAGCGAGGATCGACACCCTGCTTGTGGCTGTAGGTATATGCCTTCTTGTCGTGGCGGTCCCAACAGGAGACGCAGGCGACCTTTCCGCCAAGTTGTTCCACGAAACCGATGGCGGCATATTGCGCCACATTGCCGAAGCCTTCGATGGCGGCAACGGCTTTCTTCGAATCCATCTTGAGGTGTTTGAGGGCTTCGCGCACGGTGTAGATCACGCCGTAGCCGGTGGCTTCGGTGCGGCCTTCCGAGCCGCCGCTCCCCAGCGGTTTGCCGGTAAAGACACCCGGTGTGTACTGACCGACGAGGCGGGAATACTCATCCATCATCCAGCCCATCATTTGGGGGGTGGTGCCGACATCTGGCGCGGGCACATCGTTGCGCGGACCGATGTTCTTCCACATGGCGCCGACCCAGCCGCGGCAGATCTGTTCCTTCTCAACGGCAGACAAAGCGGAAGGATCGCAGATCACACCGCCCTTGCCGCCGCCCAGCGGGATATCCGCCACGGCGCATTTCCATGTCATCCAGGTGGCGAGGGCGCGCACGGTATCGAACGTCTCAGCCGGGTGGAAGCGGATGCCGCCCTTGTTGGGACCGCGCGCATCGTTATGCTGGACGCGGAATCCCTGGAAAACGCGGGTCGAACCGTCATCCATGCGGATGGGGATGCGGAAGGAATACTCCCGCATGGGCCAGCGCAGAACTTCGCGCACGCCGGGGTCGAGTTTGAGTATCTCAGCCACGCCGTCAAATTGCTTCTGCGCCATTTCAAAGGCATTGATTTGTCCTGACATTGAATGTTCTCCTATAATGGGGTCTGGGTTTAGAGAAATATAAGCGGGCATCCCGGAACGGGAGCCCGCTATCACTTCGGGTTATGTCATCCACTGATTCATCTCGGTGTTGCCCAATAAACCAATCGCCTCTTAACCTTATCAGAGACTCAAATGCCCGTCAATATGACAAAAATCTGCGAAATCAAAAGAAAAACCGGACGAAAGTCCGGTTTACTGATTTACTCGAAATTATCTTCGTCCGACTCGTCTTCACCCTTGTCGAGTTCGTATTCCACCTTGTCATGGTCGAGATAGACCCACAACAGGAGCACGTGCCCGTCGGGTGTTGCCACGTTGCGTGCCGCCAAAATCGGCGCAGACTGCTCGACCCCGACATCGTTTCGGTAATGCAAATGGATGGGTGATTTGGTGTTCCACGCCCGATAACAGCGCTCCACAAGCGCGGGACCGTTAAACGTCCGCAAACGGGTCAGCGCGGGGATCATCAAATGTTGACCTTCGTTCAAGCCCAACGCCCAGCCGTCGTTTACGGCTTCGAAAATGGGAGGGGGACCCTCAATGATCGTGATTTTTTCGTCCATAGTGCCGCCAATATACCATAAAAGGGAGGATTGGAACCTTGCGAATAAATTCCGTTTTCATGACGACGAAAACCCGCTTCTCCCCGGACCCGGACCTGCCTCCGTGCAAGCGACGTTGTTCGCCTCTTCGACATCCTCATGACGATCTGTATCCCGTTTTTGTTTCAAAACTGCCGGGGACGGCTTCATCATCAAGTTGCCATGTCCGCACGCTTGCGCGCAAAGTATACGATAGGTATACTATTGATATATGCAACCAGAGCAGATTGGGCGATACGAAATCAAATCCGAGTTGGGGCGCGGCGGCATGGCAACCGTCTATCGCGGGTACGACCCCCGTTTTGAACGCGAAGTGGCGGTAAAGGTTCTTCCGCCCGAACTTCTACATGCCGACCCGCAATTTCGAGTGCGATTCGAACGTGAAGCCAAGATCATTGCACAACTCGAGCATCCATCCATTGTTCCAGTGTATGACGTGGGTGAGGAGAACAACCAGCCCTACTTCGTCATGCGCTTCATGAGCGGAGGCTCGCTGACCGACCGCATCAAAGCCGGGGTATTCACTGTCGAACAGGCGATGAAGATCATCGAACAGGTCGCGCCGGGGTTGGACGAGGCGCACGCCAAGGGCATCGTCCACCGCGACTTCAAACCCAGCAACATCCTCTTCGATAACAAGGGCGCGCCGTATATTTCCGATTTCGGCATCGCCAAAATGACCCAGTCGCAGGCGGGCAGTGTCACCGGCAGTGCCATCATTGGCACCCCTGCCTACATGGCGCCGGAACAGGCACAGGGCAGCCAGGTGGACGGCCGCGCCGACATCTATGCCCTCGGCATCATCCTCTACGAAATGCTGACCGGCAAACAACCCTACGAGGCGGATACGCCCATGGGGGTTGCCATTAAACACATCACCGACCCCGTCCCGCACATTCTGGATGCGAACCCGAACCTGCCCTATGATATCGAGGAGATCATCCAAAAGGCGATGGCAAAGGACCGCGATGAACGTTATGCCACCGCGCAGGAAATGGTGGATGCCCTGCGTGAGATCGTACGCGGTGAAAAATCCACCGGCAAAACCGTATCGAAACGGACCGCAGTTCGGACCGTCCCTGCCCAGCCAAAAACCGCCGCCCACCGGCAGGCGCAACCGAAGAAAAGACGCTTCAATGCCTGGGTTGTGATCATCCCGCTTTTCCTGATCATCGCGGCTGTCGCCTCGGGTGCAGGCATCTATTTCTTAAACGGGAACAGCCTTCCCCTGGTGAATGAAGCGCCTTCCATCACATCCACAATGCCTGTCATCATCGTCGAGGTGACATCCACCGCAGTCCCGGTCACGATCGAACCCACGGCGACGGAAATCCCGCCCACTGAAACCGCCACCCCGGCGCCGCCCACACTGATACCGACTGCCACCATCCCGCCGCTCCCGGTCCTTGGCGGAGCGGACAAGATCGCCTTCATCAAGGATAACGATATCTGGCTCATGAACGTGGACGGCAGTGAGGCGCGCTCGCTCACCACAGACCAGGCCGCCAAGTTCGACCTGCAATGGATCGATGCAAAAACCCTGCTCTATGTCACCGGCAAGACCGTCATGACGCTCGATGTCGAGACCCAGGTGAATGAGACCATCACCAACTTTGCCTCGTCGGAATACTTCGAATCGTTCAGGGTCTCGCCCGACGGGAAAAAGGTTGCCATCAGCCTGGCGCGCGAACTGCATATCGTGCCGTTCGATCTCGAACAGATGAAAACGGTGCGCAAGAAGAGCGACCTGCTGGCATTAAATGGCTGTTTCTATAACACGGATACCATCAAGATCGCCGTGCTGGATGTGTTATGGTCGAAGGATATGAAAAGGGTGGCGGTCAAGTTCCTGGCGCCGGTCGGCAATGTGTATTCTGAAACCATGCGCGTCATGGATATCAGCCTGTGCAATTCATCCCTGCCCAAGCGGCTGGATGAATTCCCCGCCGGGCGCTTCCCGTTCAAGACGAATATCATGAGCATCGATTGGGACGGCGAGGATCTTTTCCTCCTCAATAGCAACGAACGCAATGGCGGTTTTGGCAACCTGTATCTTTACAACACCCGCACCTATCAGGTGATCCCAAAGATCAACGTGGTCGGGTCGTGCTGTTACCGCGATGCCCGCTTCAGCCCCGACGGCAACTACGTCATCTTTGCCTATCAGGATATCACCGACCCGGATGGGCTTGTCAGACTCTACATGATCCCCTCCGGCTCGCTCGCTGAACCCGGAAACTACCAGCCCATCGCCAAACTGCCCGAGGAGTTCTTTGCGGGCAACCGGAAAGAATCGCCCCAGCCGGCGTTGCATCCCGTGCGGAAATAAACTACAGGCTTGCCACGATCCGCTTCACCAGCGCGGGTCCGGCATAGATCAACCCGGTATACACCTGAACAAGACTCGCTCCCAAAGCGAGTCTTTTCTTTGCATCGTCCGGATTCATGATCCCCCCCGCGCTGATAACCGGGACTTTCCCATTAACCAGTTTTACAACACGACTCAAAACCGCCTCACTCCGGACCTTGAGCGGGCTCCCGCTTAACCCGCCTGATTCACCCTGATGCCTGGATCGCAATCCCTTGCGTGCCAGAGTCGTATTCGTGGCGATGACCCCATCCATGCCCTTGTCGAGAATGACTCCGACGGCGTCATCCAACTCTTCATCCGTTAAATCAGGTGCGATCTTCACCAGAACCGGACGTTTGACGTTTGACGTTCGACGTTCCTGCTCTATCTCTCCCAATAAACCCTCAAGCATCTCCCGTCCCTGCAACCTGCGCAACCCAACCGTGTTCGGTGACGAAATGTTGATCGCCAGATAATCCGCATACGGCATGAAGCGCCGCATCAATGCAATGTAATCGCTTGCGGCTTCCTCGAGAGGCGTATCTTTATTCTTTCCCAGATTTACGCCGATCACCACCGATGACTGTTCACTGATCACTTTGTTTCTGATTGCTGATAACTGCTTACTGGCGAATTCCGCCCCCTTCCCCGGAAACCCCATGCGATTGATCACCGCCTCATCCTCCACCAGGCGAAAGACGCGCGGTTTTGGGTTCCCAGGCTGAGTCTTAAGCGTGACCGTCCCCACTTCCACGTGACCAAAGCCCAAAGTGGCGAGTCCGTTAATGGCGACCGCGTCCTTGTCATAGCCTGCGGCGAGTCCAACAGGATTCTTGAATGTCAGCCCGAACGCCTGCACAGGTTTTAACGGGACTGTATAAAGTCGCCTGAGAAACCAATTCGATAACGGAAAATTCCCTGCCAATCGCAGGGCCTGAATTGTGAGTTGATGGGCAACTTCGGGATCGAGACGAAAAAGGAAGCGGCGGAACAGCGGGTACATCTACTTCGATTTATGGATGGCAATGAAACGTTCGCAATCGAGCGCGTATTTCCTGGCGCGCTTCTGCAGATTGGGCATGAGGGAGAAATCCCCTTTGATAAGGTCGGCGCCATGTTCGATCAACTGCTTGACCTTTTTCTCAAGGTCACCTGCCAGGCTGGCATCGGGCAATTGCGTTGAGCGAAAAGCCGCCTCGGGAGCCGGCGACTTTTCGATCCCGCGCTCGACCAACAACCAGCCCAGCGTGGACTTGTTCTCGGCATTCTTGACATCCGAGATGTCGAGCCACGGTTCCCTGCCCAGTTCGTAGTGCAAAGTTACATCTGTAGTGGCATTAAGATAATGGATCGTGCAGTTTTTCTGGGAATATACGGCTTCACCCATCTTAAAACCGTGCCTCGATTCAAGACTGCGGAAGGCACTTATCACAATACGTTCAAATTCTGATTTTTTCATGTTTTTGCTTTCGAATATGGAGAGGATGGATCAAACCTATGACTTGTTATACCACCTAATCAGGTTTGCCGATGCCTGCATTTTCAGTCAAACGCTGTTGGACGGGATGGGTCTTTGACGTGCGCGAACACTTCCTGCAACATGCTTTCATTGGTTCGGAATAGGGATAGCGGCGGCAGTTCGTTCAGATCGAAGAAGCCTACCGCCATCGTTTCATTGCTGGTGCGCGGTTCGCCATCAATGAGTTTACACAAAAAGATGATCTTGAAGGCATGATAGAACTCCATCGGCTCGACGCGGTTCGCATCCAGCACAGCGACCACCTTCTCAGCCTTTACGTGGTATCCGCTCTCCTCCCACACCTCACGCTCCGCCACCGACGCAGGCGCATTGCCGATATCCGCCCAGCCGCCGGGTATCGCCCAACGTTCGTCCGTCCGTTCCTGGATCAACAAGATCTTGCCTTCATGCACCACTGCTCCGCGCACGTCAATTTTTGGGGTGGCGTATCCCGCCTGCATCGAAAAACTCTCAAGAGCCGATTTCTTCGATACATCCGACTGGCTTTCGATCATCTCCGCTGTGATCTCCTGCAAACGCCTGTAGCGTTCGAGATCGAATTCGTTCTTGCTGTACGCCAGCCCCGCCTGACTCAACGAAAATATCTCCTGCGCCCATTCCATCCACTTTGGTTTTCCCATGTTCATACGCCACCCACTTCTTCGACCTCGTTGATCTCGGCGCCTGCCAGCCGTTGCAAATAGAATTGTTGCCTCGTCAGCCCGGAACGGTCACGCGCTTCATATATTTCTTTGCGTGTGTATTGTTTCGGGTTTGGTATCTTCGTCTCCTGCCGAACGGATACACCATGCGCGTGATTGATCGCGTCGCTGACCCGTTTTTTGTGCCCGAACAACATTTCCTCGGGCAATTGGTCAAATGGGAAATAAGCGACTTCAATTGTTTCATTTGGTTGTGTTCTCAACTCACCGCCGACAGGTTTCGCGGCATACAACACCGCGTGGACATCGTGCATCCCGCCGCCCATCCGTGAATAGACACCGACCAGACGCGTCAATTCCACGTCCAAGCCTGTTTCCTCCTTCGCTTCCCTGATCCCCGCCTCAGCCAGCGACTCCCCATCTTCCACGCCGCCGCCCGGCAGGCACCATACTTCGAAATCTTCACGCTTCGTAAGAAGAACCTTTCCATCATTGATCACAGCAACGATCACAGCCAGACCTGGCATTTTTTATTTCCTTCCGTTCATTGAGAGTCTCGTCAGCGTTTCGAGCATGGGTAAGACGTATTTGAGGCGCTTATTTGTTTCATCCAAACTCTGCTCGCGTTCGCGTTTCAATTCAACTGCATCACGGTGCAGGATGAACGGATCCTCCCATGCCAGCCAGTCCACGTCGCGGGTTTTGATCGTATCGTGCATGTAAAAGATCATTTCTGCGACCATGCTCAGGTCGGGGTTCTTTACGAGCGGCATGACTTTTTGCAACTGTTTTGCCTGCACGACGATATGACACCAGCCGTAGTCCAGTTCTTTGCCGAAGAGATTCTTTCCGACGGTTGTGACGATCGCTTCGAGTTGACGGTAATTCTGCGGGTGAGTCTCCCAGGCGGATTGCGAGCGGTGAAAGATAAGGGGCAGGTCATCATCTGTGAGCGAGTCGATGTCTGCAAGAAATGAGTCTCGGTATTCACCTTCAAGCGCAAACGACACGCGATCCGGGTAACAAAGGTGAATTGCCTTATCGGGGTGTGCATCCTCCGCCGCACGCTGATAGAGGTGGGCGAAGTGTTCGCCGATGAGCAGGTTTTCGTCCACGGGGAAGACGGTGAAAAAACTGTCAGCGTGGATCAGGTCATTTTGCTGAAGCAGTTCAAGGGAGGAAGGAGGCGAGGAGACGTAGGCGCGGTCAAAATGATTCTTGAGATCCGGCAGAATGGCAGTGATATGCGGGAGCATTATCCCGTCCGGGTCGTTGTAGGGAAAGGCGAGGGCGGGTTTCATCATCCTTTGCGCTGTCCACTTTTGATGAGGAAGTACTGGACGATCTCCTCTTCGGGGTGCGGGATGTCCATGAGTGCGAACATCGCCGCCAGTTCGCCGCGATGATGTGTGTTGTGATTCGGCGGCTGGACCATCATCTGCCACAATGGCAGTGTGAACGTTTCGCCTTTTGGATTCGTGAAGGTGACATCACGTAAAAGACTTTGCTCGTTTTGTTCCGAGATGAACGCGTGCATGTTCTTTTCCACATCCACCCAGTATTCGCGTATGGATGCGACGGTGGGAAAATCTTTCGGGTCAAGGAACATTCCTGTTTCGCCCAGCCCGCGCATATGCCACATGCGTTCCGAACTCATCATATGCACGAACACGGCATGGACGCTGTCCCACGAATGTCCCTGTTTGTGGAAGAGTTGTTCATCACTGAGCGTTTCGGCAACAGCCAGATAACGTTTGTTCGCCCAGTAGTTGTAATCGTAGAGTTCGGTCAGATAGTCTTTCAGGTTCATGGTTTTTCCTCAGGAGAGCGGCTGGCAGATATATCTTTTGCATCGCAACCGGATTTACCCCGGTTCGGGCGAACCCTGTGACCGGTCGATGGAGATCGTGCGGCTGATCAACCAGACCAATCCGGCGCCGATGGCGAACAGGACCATGTTGAGCGCGAAGGGCAGGGCGCGGTCGATGGCGGAGAGTTGACCGGCGATCCAGCCGAAGGGCGAGATCAACACGATCAGCGCCACATAGACCATCGCGCTGACGCGCGCGCGTTCATTCGATTCCATCGACAGCGCCAGCAGGGATTCGGTCATCGGGCTGACGAGGGCGGATGCGACCGCTTCAAGCGTGACGCTGAGCACCAGCAGGAGAATGGCGCGCGCGGGCATCATCACGAGCAATGCCTGGCTGACGAAGAAGGCGCCGAAACCCACCCACAGCGGCATACGGAAGCGGCGCATGTTTGTCAGGCTTGGTCCAAGCAGGAAGAAACTGACGGTCATGATGATCGAGCGCAATGCCACGTAAATTGAAATCTCAGAGTCGGCGAAACCGAGTTTGGTTGTGAACAATACTCCCCAAAAACTGCCGCTGACGGTGGTGTAAATGTTGGTTATGACCATCAGGGATAACGCGGCAAGGATCGGTTTGGAATGTAACAGTTGGGCAAAGACGCTTCGATATTCACCCAGCAGGCTGGCGATCGAGCGATGACGGGTTTCCTCCATGCGCTGTACGCCGCGCACCGTCTCATGCGAATAAACATACAGGACGACGAACTTGGCGGTCAGCATGACGAAGCCAAAGACGAACAGACCGCGCACCGCCGGGATGAGACCGAAACGGTTCACGAACCATCCGCCGAACGGTGCAAAAAAGGCTGAACAGACCGCAAAGATCATGATCCAGGTCCAGATATGAACGAGATGACGCTCCTCGGCATCCTCCACCATAAAACAGGTCCATGCCGTGTGCGAGATGCGCCAGAGACTG
>JBFYRY010000282.1:0-7288 GCA_041302025.1 Chloroflexota bacterium
GCGGGTTCGGCGGTGGTACCGTTTACGAATTGGTTTAAATCGCATGACGACTCGCGTGAAGACCTGCAACACTGGAACATCGAGAACATGGGCGACCCAAAAGAGAATTACGAGCGTTGGTATAACGCGTCGCCGTATTTCTTTTTAGATAAAATTCAAGCGCCCGTGCAGATGATCTGTGGAGGGGTTGACCCGCGCTGTCCCGCGTCCGATTCGATTGATACACGTGATAAACTTATCGAACTGGGCAAGAGTGTGGATTTTCTTTTGTATGAAGATGAAGGTCATGTCTTTTTGAAGAACGAGAATATTATTGACTCTGAAACAAAGCGAGTCGAGTTTTTGGCAAGAGCGTTGGATTCATAATCTGGTGGTCGGGTAGGCGGCGCTTGTCTGCCGTATCGAGACTACCCAGTAAGCATAGTGATTTTGTTATTGGTGGTTTCGATACACCCCGCAAAGAGCATGCGAGGCTACTCAACCACCGAATATATTCGAGGAGCACACATGCCGCCATTGAAGTTTCTTTCCGATGAAGATATCAAAGCGATGCACGAAGCCACGCTTCAAGTGTTGCATGAAGTGGGTGTTATCTGGACTCATAAACCCAGCCTCGACATCCTGACCGATGCGGGATGCAAGGTGATGGAAAACCGCGTCTACTTCCCACCCGACCTTGTGACGGATTCGATTGCCAAAGCAGACAAACGTCCTGTCATCCGCGGACGCAATGGACAGGTCAACGAAATCGGTGGTGGTAACTTGTACTTCCATAATCTCGGCGGTGCGCGCGATGTGTTCGATGCAAAGACAGGCACACGCCGGGTTGCCACCGACCAGGATGTGATCGACGCCACCCGTCTGTTGGATGCTCTTCCAAACGCACATACAGTCACGCCGTTCTTTACGCCACAGGATGTGCCCGGCGAGTTGATGTCGTTGTACATGTTCCGTCACTGTGTGCCGCATACCACGAAGCCCGTTCAAGGTCCTGGCATTCAATTTGCGGAAGAGGTTAAGTACGCGGTCGAGATGGCGCAGGTGGTCGGCATACCCGCGCACGAGTTGACACTTTCCCTTTCGCCTGTCAGTCCACTCACCGTCCACGACCACGCCGCCGCGGCAATGGTCGAGATGGCAAAGGCGGGTGTGATCGCATCGAACCTGCCCTGCCCCATCGGCGGCGCGACCTCCCCGATGACCATCACAGGCAGTATCGTACAACAAAGCGCAGAGACGCTGGCACTTCTCGTTCTGGGTCAACTCGTCAACCCGGGGACTGGTGCCATCTACTGTGGACGACTCGCCATGCTGGAACCGCGCACGGGATTGCTCTGGGGCGGCGTGGAATTGGGTTTATCCTCCGCCGGCACGGTTCAACTCGGACATTATTACGGGTTCGCCGTCAACGTCTATGGGTTTTCAACGAACGCCCATACGCTCGACGCCCAAAGCGCCTTCGAGCGCGGACTCAATGCCGCCATCCCTGCGCTGGCTGGCGCGGACGAACTCTCCGGCATCGGTGAAATGGAGGCAGGTGTGCTGGGTTCATTCGCCCAAATGGTTTTGGATAATGAACTTGTGGGAAGTGTGATGCGCTTACGCAAGGGCATGTCTGCTGATGCGGAACATCTGGCAGTAAATATTATTCAAGATGTCATGAACGGGACACGCAATTTCCTCGGTCAGAAACACACAATGAAACATCTGCGCGGCGGCGAACTGGCGTTGACCAAACTCGCCGAACGCAACTCCTGGGATACCTGGGACGAGAAACTGGAGCGCAAGCAAATGGCGGATCACGCCATTGATGAAGCCGAACGAATATTGAAAGAACATGTCATTCCGCCGCTGGAACCCCAGCAGGAAAAGGAATTGGATAGAATTATGGCGGCGGCTGAAGCGGAGATGGTGAGAAAGAAGTAAACAATCTTCAACACAGTGATGTAGATTGCTTCCCGAAGGTCGCAATGACGGAATAATAGGAGAAACATGCTCAAACAATCACACGCAATCTCGGAAGAACTAATCGAATGGCGGCGCGATTTCCACATGCACCCGGAGATCGGCTTCGAACTGCACCGCACGTCGAAAATTGTCGCAGACGAGTTGGAAAAGATGGGGTACAGGGTCAGGCGCGGGGTAGGGAAGACCGGCGTTGTCGCAGAGATCGGTGAAGGCGGCAAAGTGGTCGCCATCCGCGCGGACATGGACGCGCTCCCCATCCTGGAGCAGAACGAGTACGAATATGCTTCGCAGATTCCGGGCGCCATGCACGCTTGCGGACATGACTCACACACGGCAATGGCGCTTGGCGCGGCTTTATTGTTATCAAAGGAAAAACTTCCGGGGCGGGTGAGATTCCTGTTCCAACCCTGTGAAGAGACCGCTGACGAGGAAGGCAAGAGCGGCGCGCAACGCATGGCGACAGAAGGCGCGATGGACAGCGTGGATTATGTCATTGCACAGCATGTCGACCCGGCGAAGCCGGTGGGTACAATTGGCATCAGCGACGGTCCATGCTCAGGCGGGGTGGATAACTGGTACGGTTATGGCGCATGTCATCATGGCGTTGAACGGGATCGTCTCGCGCAGGATCAATCCTTTCGAACCGGCTGTGGTCAGCATCGGCATGGTCAATGGCGGCTTCACCGAAAACGTGATCCCCGATCATGTAAAACTCAGCGGCACATTGCGCTTTACCAACCCCGATATCCACGAACAAATCCGAAACGAGATCAGACGCGCGTTTGAGATCGCCAAGGTGATGGGCGGCGATTACGATCTCCGTTTTGAATACGGCGGTCCGCCAATGGTGAACGACAAACTGGTCTCGGATATGATCGAAACAACCGGGAAAGAATTGCTTGGCACAGAAAACGTGCACGAGATCGGGAAGACGCTCGGTGCGGAGGATTTCAGTGTGTTCCTCAACATGGCGCCCGGTGCAATGTTCACCCTCGGCGTACAGAAAAAGGGACATGAGGAGTACAAACTCCATCATCCCAAATTCGATCTTGACGAGCGCGCCCTGCCGTTCGGCACCGCCATGCTAGTGGAAACAGCCAAACGATTTCTCAAAGACTCATAGAAAATACAACAAACATCCCGTGTCACAAATTACACGGGATGTTTGTTACTTGCAGGCAGGGATTCAAGCGTTATAAAATATCAGATGGGAGTTGGTCGGGGCGCAAGATGTATTCAGTCTTGGAAATCCTATGTTGTTCCATTTCTATTCTGTATTCACTGGTTGTTTGGGGAATTGCAGGATATGCTTATCGCGTCAATACGCAGCGTACGGCTGACGACCCACAAAAGAAGGATTTCCATCCTGCGGCGGTTTTTCTATCTCCCTTCACACTGCCGGTTTTTATCATTGCGTATATTTCCCTCTTTATTCTCAAGGCACTCCTTTATGGAATGTTCCTTTTGGCTTTCACAATTTTCCTGGTCTTTTACCGGGAAACTCCCCGCCCCACCTGGCTGGAAAAGTTATTCCTGAAAATTGGCAACATACTGCTTGAGACAAATACGAGGCTCATCAAATTGTTCCTCAGCCCATGGAGTGGCAACCCCCAGTCCATATGATCATACAGTCTCAATTTGCCTGACCAGGTCCAGCACGACTTGCGCTGCGCGCAGGATCGCATTTTCAACCGGGGGAGACAATTCCTCGCTAAAATCCACGATGTGATGTGTTGCTATCCCCACCACGGTAATATCATCGGGTAATATCGCACCCATCCACCTGCCCAACTCGATCGCGCTTTGCAGGGAGGTATCATGTTCACTCGTAATGTGGAACGCGGAATAATTGGGGATCTCGCTCAACTTATATACATACACCGAACCGATATTCTCCTCCGAAATAAATGCATCCACCAGGACAACACGCTGATAGCCGATAAGATGCTCCATCAAACTGATGCCGCCCAGCGAAAGGCAGTTCACATGCACCCGGCTGGATGGAGGCAATTGTCCCTTCACATTTTCAGCGACTTTCCAGCCGACACCATCGTCGCCCAACTTGGGATTACCGAGACCAACGATCAGGGTTTTCATGGGATGGATATCCTTTTATCGCCTGAAGGTCCATTGCTCGCCGCGCAGATTTGTAAAATTCTGCTGGGAGAAGAACAGGATCGGGTCACGCTTCTCCGCCGGGACGTTCTCATGCGCGGCGACCACTTCCAGCACGAATTGGGCGTGATCCACTGAGACACCCTTCAACTCGGTCAGCACAAGGCATTCATAGGCGTTATCGTAACCGCTGACCAGTTTGGTCGCTTTGAGTTTTTCAGCCGCCAGCAGATTCACATTCAAGCGTTGGGTTTTGCTCACATCGCGGCCGCTGATATAACCGGCTCGCACCACCCACTCACGCGCACTCCACGGGAAGAAGTGCAGGGCGGCTTCTTTATGCTCCCGTAACAACTTGAGAGTGTGGTTCCCCAACCCGACCGAGATCAGGAAACGGAACGGCTCTTTTCCAACTACGGTCCAGTAACCCAGCGGATGGAAATTCTCTCCGCACGAAAGCAGTGCCAGGTGGAGTGGGAAACAACCCGTGGAGTAAGGGACGTTTGGCATGGTCAATTCAGCCGTTTGTCTTCAATTCTTCGATCAGATCGAGCACTTTACGAACCGCCACAGGAACAGCCGCGGCGATCTGAGATGTAAGTTCCTCCTTGAAATCGTAGATGTGCTGCGCTTCGATGGCAACGATATACACATGGGCGTCATCGGGTAAAGACTCGCCCATGTCCCGTCCCATCTTGAGCGCGTTCTTGAGCGAGACATCATGCGCCGAGGCACTGTGGCCGTGGGTCAGGTCGTCCATGTCGGCGAGGGTGAATGTGACGACTTCGCCCTGGGCGCGTTGCCCGGTGTTGAGCGAGTCGATGATGATGACGCGGTCAAAGCCGGTCAGGCGCTCCATCAGGCTGAGTCCTGCCAGCGAGTAGCGCTCTATCGTAACAGGATCAGGTTTCCGCGGGGAAAGACCCGGGAGCGGCGCGTCGCCCAGCGGAATCTCGCTTTGGGCACTGACTTCCTCCGCCACGCGCCAGCCGACTCCATCATCCCCCAAAATCGGGTTGCCCAACCCGACAACCAAAACAAACAGAGGACGCGGATGGTCAGGAGGGGTAGCGTTCATTGTCACAGGCATCCTGCATAATCTCCTTCCATCCAACATCCTCTGTTCGATGATGCGTGAGAGTCGACGACTCTCATGGAATTGAACTAATCGACGAACTGTTTGATGACGTCAATGAGATCGCCATCTTCATTGTGCAGTCTCACCTCCAAAGGCATTTGACCGGGCATGGCGTGCGTGGCACAGCCGAAACACGGATCGTAGGCGCGGAATGCCATCTCAACCATGTTGAGCAGACCTTCGCTGACCTTGCCGCCCTTGATGAGGTTTTGCGCGGCTTTCTTGGTGGACATCTGAATGGGGGCGTAGTTGTTGGTGGTGCCCACGATCAGGTTGACCTTGGTAATGACACCGCGTTCGTCCGTCCAGTAGTGATGTGTGAGGGTGCCGCGCGGCGCTTCGACGATGCCCACACCCTCGGTTGGAACCTGGGTCGGTTTGGTGTGCACGTTCGGAGAGGTGATCTCCGGGTCGGTTGCCAGTTCCACCCAGTGTTCGGCGGCATAGAGCAGTTCGATCAGACGCGCCCAGTGGATGGCGAGTCGTTGATGCACAGGCTTGCCGCCCAGTGTGGCGTACATCTTTTCGTAGTGTTCCTGCGCCAGCGGGGTCGCCATGCCGTCGGCGGCGTTGAGGCGTGAGAGCGGGGTTGCCATGTAAACGCCGCTGTCCTTGCCGTCCACGAAACCTTTCCAACCCACGTTCTTGAGATACGGGAACTTTAGATAGGTCCACGGCTCAACACGCTCAGCGATGTGGTTCATGTAATCATTGGGTGCATACTTGCAGAATTCCACCCCATCGGGGTCGACCACGCGAACCTTGCCGTCGTAGAAGTTGACCTTGTTGTTCTCGTCCACCAGTCCCATGTAGTAGGTCCGGTGGGTGTACACATCTCCGACGATCAGGTCGAGATAGGTCTTGTTCGAGAGCACGATGTCGTTGAACGCCTGCAGGCTGAACTGGGCAAATTCGATCGCCCAGCGCCCCATCTCTTCGATCTCCTTGCGCTCCTCCTCGCTCAGGATCTTGGTCACGCCGCCGGGGATGGCGCAGGCAGGATGGACTTTGCGTCCGCCGATCATTTCGACGGTGCGATGCCCAAACTTGCGCATCTGGATGACCTTGCCGCCGATCTCCAGACCGACCTTGTGGATGACTCCCAATATGTTGCGTTCAGCAACCGGCGCATCGGGACCGACAATGAAGTCCGGTCCAGCCAGGGCGTAGAAGTGGGTGGTGTGGTCGGTGGCGTAGAAAGCCATGTACAACAGTTCGCGCAGCATCTTGGCTGTGCGCGGCGGGTCTACTTTATAGACAGCGTCCGCCGCCTTGGCTCCCGCCATGTGGTGCGCTTCGGGGCATACGCCGCAGATGCGGTTTGTCAGCAGGGGCATTTCCTCGACCGGGCGTCCAACGCAGAAGCGCTCGAAGCCGCGCAGTTCGGGGATCTGGAAGTAGGAATTGGCGACATCGCCGTTCGCGTCGAGAAAGATGTCGATTTTGCCGTGCCCTTCCAGGCGAGTGATGGGATCAATTGTGATACGTTCCATGCCTGCCTCCTAATGACCGTTTTTCTTGAATGCTGACGAACCCGCTCGGAAGAGCGAATCTGCCAGGTTGAAGCGGTAGAACTGACCGGTCGGGTCCGGGATGCCATCGAGGATACGTTCGATCTCTTCAGGCTCGTTGGCGTCGATGACCGAGGCGAAGGCTGTCACCAGCCGCGCGCCGTAATCTATGACACCCTCAGCAGGTCCGTAACATCCAATGCACTGCGCGCCCACAGCCGGGCAGCGCGCATTGCAACCGCTACGGGTAGCGGGTCCGTTGCAGGGGATGCCCTGTTCGAGCAGACACAACTCAGGGTCGGCTGGCGCAATTTCCTGAATACGATGGAAGGCTTTGATCATCTTGACGTTGCGTTTGCGCGTGCATTCCTCACAGACCGTGGAATTGCCAGCGCCGATGACCGATCCTTTGGGCGGCAATTGGGCTTTGCCCTCGAGCACCTGAATAACCAGGTCAATGACAGCGGCGATCTGGTGACTCTCCGGCGGACAGCCGGGCATGTAGTAATCCACATCCACAACCTGCGCCAGTGTGTGCACACGGTCTTTCAGCGCG
>JBFYRY010000283.1:0-4892 GCA_041302025.1 Chloroflexota bacterium
GAATAGCAGATAGACGTTTTCTTTTGGGCATCGGTTTTTCTCCGGAAACTGCACCTTAATTATGCCCGTTTCTGTGTCTAAATTCCCTTATCCACTATACGCTGACATCGTGCCCGAAGGGTAGCGGAACGAGCCCGAAGGGCGAGTGAAGACGAAGCGCGGGTTTCAAAGCAAGTTAGTGTTTCCAGCTTGCCTGCGCTTCGTCTACGCCGCCAACGAGCGGCGGCTCCGCTCAGTGCGAAGTTCGAAAACTTAGAAAATTTGTGCTATACTCCGCCGTATGCATATTATCCGCTCATCGGACATCGGCACCTATCTCTATTGCAACCGTGCCTGGTGGTACAAGAAACAGGGAGTCGAATCCGCGAACCAGGCTGAACTCGCCGCCGGGACCGAACTCCACGCCAAACATGGGCGTCAGGTGCTGGCGTCATCCATTTCGAGAACAATAGGATTGATGTTGCTGATGATTGCCATAGTTATGCTTGTGGCATATTGCACGGCAAAAATCGTTTAAAGGTTTACAAGTTGGCAGGTTAGAACGTTCCAACCTTCAAACATGCCAACTTTCTAACGAATAAAATGCTCTACTTTGCCATCGCCCTCCTCCTCATCGCCTTCCTCTTCTTCTGGCAATCCGGTCGCCAGCGGAAAGCCGCGGGTCTGCCCGGCGGACGTGTCATCTACACCGACACGCATGGCTGGAACAAATTGGAGAAACCTCTCTTTTACGCCGCCCTTGACCTGACCGGTAAGCCGGATTACCTCGTGGAGCAGAACGGCAGGATCATCCCGGTTGAAGTGAAATCGGGGAAGGCTCCCCAGGCGCCGTATGACTCACACATTTATCAACTCGCGTCCTATTGCCTGCTGGTCGAAAAGACCTACGCCAAGCGCCCGCCCTACGGGATCATCCATTACCAGGACCGTGACTTCGCCGTGGATTACACCCGCGAGTTGGAGCAGTCCCTGCTGGAGTTGCTCACCGAGATCAAACGCGATTGGATGAAGAAAGAAGTCCCTCGCTCGCACGAACAGGCATCTCGTTGTAAAAAATGTGGCTTTCGAGAGGTGTGTGATCAAAAAATGGGATGAGGTATATGCGGGATGGAATGCCCTATATGGCTGTAGTAAAGTCCGTTGACAAGGTTTTGGTCTTATGGCGCAATTTAACGCGAATACTTCGACAGGCTCAGTACAAGTTACGCCAATTGGCGAATGACGCGAATAAACCTTGAAAAATTCGCGTAATTCGTTTATTCGTGGCATTCGCGTTAAAGAACCTGTTCGACTTTGCTACAACCATGTGCCCGATACTCATCCTTCTTCCTTCATCCTTCCTACTTTATAATTACCTCATGTCCGATCCATTCATCCCACAAAGACCTGTAATTATGGCGTATCCCAGGATGCCGCAGGCATTCGCGGAAGCCGAGGCGATGTCTCTTTACCTGAAGGACAAGGGTATTGATGCGCCGTTCGGGTCGCTGTACGATGAAGGGATGCGGAAACGGGTAAAGAATCATGAGTTCGACATGCTCGCGATTGCAGGCGGCGATGGGAGCGTTCTGCGAGCCGGGCATTTGTGTGCCCCGCTGGGTCTGCCGATCCTTGGTATCAATTTGGGCAGGCTTGGTTTCCTGATTCAGATCGAACGGCAGGAATGGCGCGGGTACTTTGATAAATTATTGGACGGCGAGGCATGGATCGAGAATCGCATGATGCTCCATGCCGAACATGTCCGCGCCGGGGATTCGCTGGGCGAGTGGAACGCCCTGAACGAGGTCGTGGTCGGGCGCGGACAAACCCTGCGCCCGGTGCGTCTCTCTGCTTCAGTGGATGGACGTCACCTCACGAGTTACGTTGCCGACGGGTTGATAGCCTCCACCGCCACCGGCTCCACAGCGTATGCCCTCGCGGCGGGCGGACCGATCCTGCCGCCCGAATTGCGCAACATCCTGCTCGTGCCGATCGCCCCGCACCTCTCGGTGGATCGAGGCGTTGTGCTGGCGGAAGGTTCGATGGTGAGCATTCGGATCAATGGTGAAAACGCCGTCCTGAGCATCGATGGACAGCCGTCCATCCCGTTGTCGGAGGATGACCATGTGGATGTGCATGCCGCCGATGTCACCGCACAATTTGTCCGCTTTGGAGACCCGGGATATTTTTACCGGAACTTAACAGCACACATGAACGAAAACTCTTTAGGATTGCCAAGATGAAAATCTTTAAACACAAAGGACACTAAGGACACGAAGGAATTAAACCCATTAATTCACAAAACCTTTGTGTGCTTTGTGGTAAAAGAACAGGATTTATTCAATGACCGAATCAACAACATTGTATTGCTATGTTCACCCAACACGCGAAACATCCCTGCGCTGCAATAACTGCGAACGTCCCATCTGTGCTTCATGCGCCGTCCGCACGCCGACGGGGTATCGCTGTAAGGAGTGTGTGCGCGAACGCCAGAAAACATTTAATACATCCGAGTGGTATGACTACATTGTCGGCTTTGTGATTGCCGGGGTTCTTTCCGGGGTCGCGTCATTTCTTGTGACTTTGATCAGCAGCATCGGTTTCTTCGGTTGGTTCATTATTGCGGCAGGCGCGCCGACCGCCGGTGTGGTGATCTCGGAAGGTGTACGGTTGGCGACGCGTCGCCGTCGTTCACGCGCCTTGTTCATCACGATTGCTGTTGGTGTCGTGCTTGGCGCAGTACCGGTTATTTTATTTCAAATTTTTACATCCAACCTTTTCGGAATTATCTTTCAAATCGTTTATCTCGTGATCGTTACGCCTGTTGTGTACACACGGCTTTCTGGAATCCAATTGTTCAGATAATCCATAACCCATGCTAACCGAACTCCACATTCAAAACTTTGCGATCATAGATAAACTCGACCTGCGCTTCGGTCCCGGTCTCATCATCCTTACCGGCGAGACCGGCGCGGGCAAGTCCATCATCCTCGATGCCGTGGTCATGCTCATCGGCGGCAAAGCGGACACGACCTTCGTGCGCACCGATTCAGACGCCGCATTCGTCGAGGGTGTGTACCAGCTCAAGGGTCCCGAAAGAGAGGCGGTGCACGAAGTCCTCAAACGCGAAGACCTGATGGACGATCCCGATTATGTGGTGCTGATGCGTGAAGTCCGAAAAGAAGGACGCAGTGTGGCGCGTGTCAATGGGCGGACAGTCAGTGTTTCGTTGTTGAAGGAATTGGGCGGGATTTTGGTGGATATCCACGGGCAGGCGGAACATCTTTCACTGCTCGATTCACGCGCCCATTTGGGCCTGCTTGACCGTTATGCAGAGGTGGCTCAACCCCTCAGCGACTACCGTCAAACCTATCACACGTTGATGAACCTGCGCCACGAGTTGAGCGACCTGCGCAAAGCGCAAGCCGACGCCGACCGTAAGATCGACATGCTCACCTATCAGGCGGAGGAGATCGAAGCGGCGCGCTTGAAACCCGGCGAAGATGAAGACCTGCGCAAGGAACGCGACCGGCTGGCGAATGCCGAGTCGCTGGCACAGAACGCGCAGGAAGCGATCGCTGTGTTGGAGGAAGGTTCACCTGAGACTCCTGCCGCCAGTGACCTGGTGGGGCAGGCGGCGCAGGCACTCGGTGCGCTGGCAAAGATCGACTCGGGGCAAAGCGAACTGGCGAATCAAGCCGAAGTGTTGCTCGAAACGATGTCGGACATCGTGCATAATTTGCGAGAGTATCTCGAGGAGATCGAGTTCAACCCAAAGCGGCTTGATGAAGTGGAGGAGCGGCTCGACCTGGTCCACTCGCTCAAGCGTAAATACGGCGGGAGCGTGCAGTCGGTGCTGGCATACGGACAGGACGCGCGCAAACAATTGGAGACCATCACCGGCGCGGCGGAGCGCATCACCGAATTGGAGATGCAGGAAGCCCGTCTGTTGGATAAACTTGCCAAACAGGGAAGCCTGTTGAGCGAAACGCGGAAATCTGCGGCGGTGACAATGGGCAAGGGCATCGAGGCGGAACTCGGCGACCTGAAGATGGCTTCTGCCCGTTTCAGCGTGGATTTCCTGACCAAGCCCGACCTGAACGGCATCCCGTTGCAGGACGGCACACGCATCGCCTTCGACCAAAACGGATTCGACAAAGTGGAATTCCTCATCGCTCCGAACCCCGGCGAGGGACTCAAACCGCTGGTCAAGATCGCCTCGGGCGGTGAGACCTCCCGTTTGATGCTGGGATTGAAGAATGTGCTGGCGCGTGCCGACGAAATCCCATCCCTGATCTTCGATGAGATCGACCAGGGCATCGGCGGGCGCGTGGGCATGACCGTCGGGCAGAAGTTGTGGAACCTCTCGCGTTCGCACCAGGTCTTTTGTGTAACGCATCTTCCGCAGTTGGCGGTGTTTGGCGATGAACACTACCAGGTGCAGAAACTGGTCCAAAGCAACCGCACGTTGACGCGCGTCGAACGGCTGGATGGCGAGGATCGCCTGCTTGAACTCTCTCAGATGCTCGGCGAAGTGGGCGAAGGGACTCTGCGGTCCGCGCATGAGTTAATGCAGGTAGCGCGGCAGATGATCAAGGGGAAATAAGACCGAAAGGCATTAGCCACAGATTTCACGAATGAACACGGATTTTTGAATTAATTTACCGAGACGAACAAACGAACAGCCAACCCGATGTAGGTTGGCTGTTTCAGTGAAAATTGGTGACATCGTGCCCAATGGGTATATCCGTGGCTATTCATCAAAAAGCGCTAAAAAGCCTTCTCCTTGTCATTTCGACCAACGGGAGAAATCTTATGTTGCGAGTGAAGGATTTCTCAGTCGCTACACCTGCACTTGCGTGCTGGTGCAAGTGTCGCTCCTTCGAAATGACAAAGTCAAATAAAGAAGTATT
>JBFYRY010000284.1:0-5613 GCA_041302025.1 Chloroflexota bacterium
AACTTATCCATGGAAGCCTTCTTTCTGGATTGGTTTTCTGCTAACTCCATTATCCAGCTAGAAGGCTTCTTTTTGTCCGAACTCCTGTCCGAAGGTCAGAGATTGTCTTGGTTTCGCGCAATACATGTCAAATCACGGAATAGAAGAAGAGACACCTACATAATGCAGATGTCTCGGGAGTGCTTCGATAAATGAGAATAACATAGAACCACCAAATACCAACCAGAATTCCTATACAAAATCCATCGTCCGCTCCACCTCCAACGCAATTTTCTTAGCCGTCACCAAAAGACTGGGGCCGATCTCAAACATCTTGTCCCGGGTAAGCCTATATGCAGGTCCGGCAATCGAGATCGAGGCAATAGGCTGGTTGCAAATCGGCACAGCGACAGCGTTGATTCCATCTTCAAATTCCTGTTCGGAAATCGCAAAGCCACGCTTTCGAACCTGACGAATATCTTCCAAAAATTCCTCCGGGGAAGTAATGGTTGTTTGAGTATGTCCTGGCATTCCACGTTCAAGAACATGCTTGATCTGATCTTGTGATAAAAATGCGAGGATGGCTTTTCCTGACGCTGTGCAAAAAGCCGGAAGTCGTTGTCCCGGAACTGCCGCGAGTTTGACGCGCTGTGAGCCCACGATCACATCCACGTAAATAACATCCGCCCCATCCAACAATGCAAGGTTGACGTTTTCACGATACCGGTGACATAAGTCTTGTAAAAATGGCTCAGCTAGACGCCGTAAACTATTCTGCTCCATCGCGAGGGACGCCATTTGCAGAAGGCGAAGACCGGGTCGATAAAGACCTGTTGACGGATCCCTCTCCACAAAACGCTTTCCTTCCAAAGTGGACAACAACCTATGAACGGTACTCTTATTGATCCCGATCCGTTCGGATATTTGAGACATTGTGAGTTCTGGGGTTTGACTGGTAAAGCACAGAAGGACTTCCAAGGCGCGATCCACGGCACGGATTGATTCACTCATTTCATGGTTCCCTCCCGCCGCAAATGGAATTTTTCATAGGTGTATTTTACTTGTTTAGTCGACGGAACGCAAAATTTTCCTGCGTCTATAAACGAACGGGATGGCTTACTCCGCAACCCGTTTCCCATAATAAAACTCACCACATTCCTCACCGTGAAAATCCAAGACGCGCGGTAAATAACCCCATTTTTCAAAACCAAGTTTTTCGAGTAATCTTCTACTACCCTCATTACGATCAATCAGGACAGCGACAACATTCTTGATGCCAAGCGATGGACTCGCATCAAGCGCATGTTTGACCAACCCATAGCCAATACCTTGACGTTGATGAGTGGTATCCACATAGTAACTTAGCTCTGCCGTAAATCTCAACGCCGGTCGCCCGGGACGATAGACACTTAGACTACACCAACCTACTACGTTGTTATCCTGTTCCGCCACAAAGATGGGATATTTGTGAGGGTCATGTTCATAAAACCAGCCTTTCCGATCATCCACTGTTACAGGTTCAGTTCTTGCAGTGGATCGAAAAGTAGGAACTGCCTGGTTGTAAATTTCAACAATTGACGGAAGATCTTCAATTGTTGCTACGCGAATTATTCTTTCATGTTCTTTATTTGGGAGGATATCTTTCTTCATTTCATTACCCGATTTGTGTTTGTTTCAAATGAGTTGAAGGTGTAGGAACGTCCCGAAGGTTTTGCTGAGAAAATCGGGGCGCTTTAGCCAACCTTCGGGACGGTTTCAACTGAAATGAAATGCGCTCTCCGATTTCAACGGAATGCTTGTGAAATTATTGACAACCAGACGAGAATATGTAATACTTGGATTGTATCATAAAATAAGACAGTGTTTCATTCTACAAGACATCATTTAGTCTTTCCCTACTACTACAAGGAGGCAGAATGGAAGAATATACCCTAACCGATGCAACAATGAAAGTGATCCAGGATCGTCGAAGCATTCGGGATTTCACGGAAGAGCCAATCTCTGACAAGGATCTTGATATGATACTGGAAGCGGCGAGGCAGGCACCTTCGGGGGAAAATGCCCAACCGTGGCGCTTTATTATCGTCAAGGATGAGGCGATGCGCAAGAAGATGGGGGCTATAGCCGGCGGCGGAAGCGGTCGCCGTTTCACAGCAGAGTTTGTCACAAAGAAAATGCAGGAACGCTTTGCCACTTTGCAGGATGAGGCTAAACGTCAGGCTGCCTTCCAAAAGTTGACATCCGGTCAAGTTTCAACCTTCATGGCTAATGCCCCGATCAATCTGGTGGTGTGCGGTAAAAAAGATGTCTGGGATACGCCCTACGACACCTCCGCGGCGATCGAGAACATCCTGCTGATGGTAACAGCGCTGGGGTTGGGAGCCTGTTGGGTGATTGCACCCTGCATTGACATTCGGGATGAAGAACGCATCAAGGCACTGCTGGATATTCCGGAAGGTTATAAGGCTGTCAGCATCCTCTCGATTGGTCATCCCACACGAGCGCACAAGCCGCGCCCCCGCCTCCCCATCAACGAATTGGTCTTCACAGAAAAATGGGGCGATCCCTATTACAAAAAGGAGCAAGAATGAGCGACCAGACTGTCACCATTGATTATGCCAACAGTCTCATCTATGAACTGCAAAAGGCTTTCTGGGATGAACGAGGCAAGGGCGCGCGCTTCCGCACGACAAAAGTTGGGAATCAATATTTTGAAGAAAAGGTCAGACCTTTGCTTCAGAGCACGGAGATCGAAGACATCATAGAAAAAATCGGCGGTGTGCTTCAAGGCGAAGGGATCGCCGCAAACGTTTCCTATAGCAGGGAAGAACGCTTGCTGAAGATAGGCGTAAAAGGTTGCATTCACAGACCCGTTGAGGAAAGAATGGTTGCCAAGGGCATAGAACCTTTCACCTGCGTGCCCGCGAATTTGATCGTTCTGGCTATTGAAGAGAAATTAGACGTACCGGTCGAACTGGCTGAGATCAAAGTGGAAGAGGGAACCTGTCAACTCTTATTGGTCGTTTTCGAAAAAAGACCTTCACTTGATTAGGAGATTGCCATGTCCAAGGTTTCAACTCTCGCCAATGCGGTTGCATCCATCTCACCCGAATCGCATGTTGCCCTTTCGGGATTTGCAACCGCGCGTTGCACAATGGCGTTTGCCCATGAGGTGATCCGTCAGGGGATCAAGAAACTGACAGTGTCGCAATGTGTCGGGGCAATGGACGCAGACATACTCGTCGGAGCTGGAGCCGTGGACCGTATCGTGTATGGCGGCGGGTCACGCGGTCGCACAGGTCAACATCACTGCATCAACCGAGCCATTGAACAGGGAACCCTGGCAACAGAAGAGTTCAGCAGTCTTTCGATGACCTTTCGCTATCTGGCTGGCTCGCTTGGACTGCCGTTTATACCGATCCGCTCCCTGAATGGTTCTGATATCCTCAAAGACTTGGAAGAGAAAACACCGCCTTTGGTGGGCAGATTACAGGACCCCTTCACTGGCGAGGAGTGGCTGGTACTCAAACCGCTTATCCCGGATGTGGCAGTTATACAAGTTCAAGTTGCGGATGAGGAAGGGAACGCCTGGATCCTGGGACCTCGCTGGGATAACGAGGAACAGGTCAAAGCGAGCAAGCGGACGATCGTCATTACCGAACAGCTTGTTTCCACGGAAACGATCCGTCGCTCCCCGGAGCGGACTCTGGTTCACGGTTTCAGAGTCTCGCATGTAGTGCATTTACCCTTCTCAGCCCATCCCAGTTCTGTCTATGGGGTCTACGATTTCGACCATGAACACATTGACGTGTTTGCCAAGGCTTCCAAAACGCCGGAAGGGTTAAAAGAATACCTGGATAAGTATGTTTATGGCGTGAAAGATCATTGGGAATATCTCGATAAGGTGGGCGGCATGAAAACTCTCGATGAACTGCGCGCAGATCCCATCCTGGGGTATTGAAAGGCAAGGAGATTTAAATGACAACAGACCTTGAATACTCCTCGTTCGAATTGATGGCTGTCGCAGGGGCGCGCGAACTGAAAGACGGCGAGATCGTTGGCGTCGGACTTGGGTTGCCCGTCATATCGTCTTTTCTCGCCAAACGGACACATGCTCCCAATGCAACCATTCTTTTTGAGTTGGGCGTGGTGGATCCAGAGCCTCTTACCGTTGCTGTTCATGGGTTATCTGATCCAAGAATATGGTATCGGGCAAAAATTCACACCAGTTTTGCCGACATGCTGGGAACGGTATTGCACAAAGGCTTGATAGATGTGGGATTCCTGGGCGCCCTTGAAGTTGATGCATACGGAAATCTCAATACAACCCTGCTTGGTGATCCGAAAGGTAAGTTCAGGCGCTTTACAGGCAGTGGAGGAGGAAACGATATCGCATCCTGTGCCCGCCGAACGGTTGTCACGATCCGTCATGAGGCGCGAAAACTCAATGAAGCTGTGTCGTTCATCACCAGCCCGGGATATTTACACGGAGGCGATGAACGTGAGAAATCAGGCTTGATGGGAGCACCGAGCCGCGTGATCACAGACAAAGCGATCTTTGATTTTGACCCGCAAAGCAAGCGCATGAGGTTGAAGTCCATTCACCCCAACACAACCCTTGAAGACGTACTTGACAACATGAGCTTCAAACCGGTCATTCCCGACAATTTACCCGTTACTGAACCGCCGACAGCGGAACAGGTTCGATTGATCCGTGAAGAGATCGATCCTGAAAATGCCTACGCTGGAAGTTGATCACTTCCAATTTTATTAATATCTTAGGAGTAAAACCATGCCTTACCTGGTAACTGATGCTTGTATCCTGTGCGGAGCCTGTGTTGTTGGCTGTGAAAGCAATGCGATCATGCGATCACGGAAGGTGAAACGCAGGCGCACATCGATGTCAACCTGTGTGTCGAATGCGGTACCTGCGAACGCAACTGCCCATCTGAAGCGATCATCTTTGTTGAAGAAAGTGAAGCGGAATCAAGTCAGGTCTCTTCAAAAATTACAGGGCACGCTGACGTTAATTGAGGCATGTGTCTCATGCCAATTTATGTTTCCCACACTCAGAGATGATATAATTTTTGATGAATTTGGTTTTCAGTAAAGGAGCACTCAATGAGAACTGGAAGCGATTTCAACGGGCATTCTTCAAAACCATGGATATCGTTCTTGTGCTTGTGCTTGGGCATTGTGACACTGCTTCTAAGTGGTTGCGCAGAAAAACAGGAAAATAAAGTTTACAAGATTGGTGTTGTTAATCTCGCAAAAGCCTTTGACCCAATCCTGGAAGGATTTAAATCTGGCATGGAAGATGCCGGCTATGTAGAAGGCCAGAACATCGAATATATTTACGAAGGCCCCGCGGCCAATCCAGACGCGCTCAATGCAGTAATTGCGGACTTAAGATCAAAACAGGTGGATTTGGTTTTATCATTTGGTACGCTGGCAACCTTGCGATCCAAAGAAGGACTGGATGGCACTAACATTCCGATCGTTTTCGGTCCGGTTACGGATCCTGTGGCTTCAGGGATTGTTACAGAATTGATGAAACCGGGGGGTAATATTACCGGCATCCAGACAGGCAATCCAACCCCGAAAAGATTGGAGTGGTTATTGCGTTTTGCGCCA
>JBFYRY010000285.1:0-5080 GCA_041302025.1 Chloroflexota bacterium
GATCAACCAGCACGCGGACGTCAACCGCACAGTCGAAATTTTGCGCGACGAATCCAAAGTGGAGTTCATCGTCGTGCAGGATAATTTCCTCACGCCCACGGCGCGTTTCGCGGACATCATTCTGCCCGCCTGCACCCAATTCGAAACCTGGGGCGTGGAAGATGGCTGGAAGTATGGCGACGAAGTCATCCTCCAACCGAAACTGGTTGAACCGTTGGGCGAAAGCAAATCCGATTATCAGATCTGTACCGAACTAGCCGAACGATTGGGCATTAAAGAGTCCTTCACCGAAGGGCGCGACGAGAAAGGCTGGGTGGATTTCTGTCTCGGCGAATTCCGCCGCTTGCGCTTCCCCGAATTGCCAACTCTGGATGAATTCATCGAACAGAATCTCGGCGCATGGACAAGAGCGACCCGCAGAAGTATCCACTCAAGACTCCATCGGGCAAGATTGAAATCTTCTCGAAGCAACTTCACGATTTGAATAATCCCGAAGAGATTCCGCCCATCCCGAAATATATTCAGGAATGGGAGAGTCCGTTTGAAAGTACCGCGAAATTTATTTCGCGCCCCGTGCAGAACGAAATAAATTTCGTCCCACAACTATATCCCCTGCAAACCATCGGACACCACACGCTGGCGCGTGTCCATTCCACGCACGACAACAACGACTGGCTGGAAGAGGCGTTTCCACAGCGCGTGTTCATGAATCCCATCGATGCGGCGCAGAGAAATGTCAAAGATGGCGATCAGGTCAAAGTCTATAACGGACGCGGTGCCCTCATCCTGCCGTGCCGCATCACACCGCGCATCCTGCCCGGCGTTGTGGATATCCCGCAGGGTGCCTGGTATGAACCCGATGAGAACGGCGTGGATCGCGGCGGCTGTGTCAACGTGCTGACATCCCATCACTGGACGCCGTTTGCATACGGAACAGCACAACATACCATCATGGTTGAAGTTGAATGTTACAGGTCAAAGGTTTAAGGTCAACCATGTCCAAACTTTCAACGTTCAACCTTCCAACCTTGAAATCACTATGACCTACGCCTTCACCTTCGACGCTACTTTCTGCTCCGGTTGCAAAGCCTGCCAGGCGGCATGCAAGGACAAAAACAACCTGCCCGTTGGCGTGCTATGGCGGCGCGTGATCGAAGTTTCTGGCGGCGCATGGCAAAAGAATGGCGAAGCGTGGACCAATACCGTCTTCGCCTATAACCTGTCCATGTCCTGCAATCACTGTGTGCATCCCAAATGTGCCGGCGTCTGCCCGGTGGATGCATATCACGTTCACGAAAATGGCATTGTGATTCTGGACACAACCAAATGCATGGGATGCGGCTACTGCGCCTGGGCGTGTCCCTACGGAGCGCCGCAGTACAATCCCGAAGCCGGTCACATGACCAAGTGTGATTTTTGCCTCGACCAACTCGAACAGGGATCGCCTCCCGCCTGTGTCGCGGCTTGTCCCATGCGCGTGTTGGACTATGAAGAGAATAGTGAGGAGAGAGTAGAGAATAGCGGCAAGGGTATTACCGAGTTGTGGAAGATCCCCGGTGCAGAACATCCCTTCCCGTTGCCGTCTTTTTCGCGCACGGAGCCGCACCTGGCGATCCATCCGCATCCAGCGATGAAAAACTCCCAGGAAAAAACGGTGGCAAACCTGGAGGAGATCGAACCGCGCCATCCATCAGCATGGGAGGAAGCGCCGCTTATCCTGTTTACCCTGCTCGGTCAACTCGCGGTCGGCGGATTCTGGGCGATGTACTGGATGTTCCCTCCCTTATGGACGCTGACAGACCGCTTCACAACAAGCCTGAGGCTGGTCCCGTTTTTGGTCACTGGTCTCAGCCTGGGGATCGGTCTATTCGCCTCCTTCGCCCACCTCGGCACCAAGCGGAACGCCTGGCGCGCATTGACGCACCTTAGTCACTCATGGTTGAGCCGGGAGGTGCTATTCGCCGGGCTGTTCGGCTTGGGCTGGCTGGTTTCTGCCGGGGGGAATTTATTCCTGCAACGGACAAGCGTCGATATCATGGGTGTTACCTGTGCCCTCGGGCTGGGACTGGTCTACAGCATGGCGCAAGTCTACCGCCTGCGAAGCGCGCCGGGCTGGAACAGTTGGCGGACGAATGCCGGGTTTTTCGTCAGCGCGTTGTTGCTTGGATTATCGGTGATGTCGCCAGTGTTGTCGTATGAAGCGCGGATGAGCGGTATCCCTGTTCCGCCGATCTTTTGGATGTTCATTGGTTGCAGTATCCTGCTCTGTTTTGTTGCGCAACTCATCATGATGCCCAAACGGACTTCCGATGCATCGTATCAAGCGATTCGAACAGGCATGATCTGGTTTGGGGGGGCATTGACTATCATCGGGATCCTGTCTTCCTCGAGCGCGAACTGGCTTGGGTTGTTGCTCTTCTTTGTCGTTCTCATTGAAGAAATATTGGGAAGGTGGCTGTTTTATCGTTCACGGATGATGCCGAATTAAACCAAAACACTCCGTTGACAGGAGTGTTTTTCAGCGGAGAGGGCGGGATTCGAACCCGCGAACCTTTGTGGGTTACACGCTTTCCAAGCGTGCGCGCTAAGCCGGACTACGCGACCTCTCCAATTTGAGCGACGGGGATTATACCAGAAATTAAATGCAAGTCACTTTTGTGGCGATATGCATTTTTTGATCCCACAGTCGGATTTTTAGTTATCCAATGCGCCCTGGTTGACCCAGTCGGTGATCAGTTGAATCTGTGGAGGCGTTAATTTTGGACCTTTCTTTGGCATCTCCAGATTTGCGCTCAGTTTAACCAGCAGGCTGTTACCGGCATCTCCCGGCACGATGACGGGACCGTTATCGGAGCCAGCCATGAGGTCCGAGTACGTTTTGAGCACCAGTCCCTCTTCAATTTTTTGCCCGCCGTGGCAGTTCTCGCATCGGCTTTGAAGGATGGGAAGGATATCGTTGGCAAAACTGACGTTCGCGGGCTGTCCCGCTTCTGGAGCGGTGGTCGGTGCTTCTGTGGGCTGTACCGGCGCTTCGGTCCCCACAGGGGATGATATAACGGGAGCAGATGCCTCGGTCGGTTGTGAGGCGGGGGCTTCCGTCGCCGGGCTGGCACAGGCAGAGAGAAGTCCGACCAGAATGATGGTGAGTGCGAGTTTGAGTTTCATTTTGTCTCCTAAAAACCGTATAAGATGATGCCGCCCAGAAATGCCAGCACAAATGCGATTAAGAAACTAAGTCCATAGGAAGCGATATATAAGACCTTGTTCGCCTTCTGGAACATTTCGGGGTTGCGGAAACGGACGATGCTGATCGCCGCTGTGAGAAGGAGCAGGATCATCGCTAGGATGATCTTGACGGATGCATTCGGCGCGGCGCCTTCATAATTCTTCATGTTGTCCATCCAGCCGGTGAAGCCCGCTGCAATGGTGCTGATGGAGGCAAGTACCATGTTGGCAAAGGCGGTCTGTTCTAGTGCCGGGCTCTTCCGCCAGTAGGCGAGCAGGAGGAAAAAGAACGCCGCGCCGGTGAGGGCGATGGGAAAATGCACGAACATGGGATGTGTGGGGTGAAGTTCCGTCAGTGCGCGGATCAGTTGGTTGAAGAAATCCATTTCTTTCTCCTTTATGACCAGACCCTGGCTTGCCAGGGTCTGGGGTCGAATTGTTGTTGGTTAGACGGGAAGTAGGCGGGGTTTATTACCCTTCGGTTTTGGGCGTTACCTCCGGTCCCTTTTCGTGTGTAATGCGCCAGCCGCTCTTTTTGACCAGCCAGTACACGAGCCAGATGACCGCCACCCAGAAAATGATGTGCCCGAGGGACATCAGTGGGGAGAAAAAGCCCATGCCGCGTCCCTGCCTTATATAACCACCAGGATCAAATCCCCGGTTATACCCACGGTCAAGATCCCTGCCGAAGTTATGCATGGGCATTTCCTGCGGGTCGAGTCTAAAACCGTGCATGAGCGGCACGGTAATCCCGTCTGTGTTTGCCACTGCGCCCTGTTGGTAGCCGATTCGATAACCGGTAAAACCTGCGCCTGCCAGTACGCCGAGCACGACGATGATGCCGAGAATGACAAGAAGAACCTTTTTCATATGTTTCCTTTTGTTTCCTTTCGTTGTTTCTTTCACTTTAACACATCACCATAAAATCGCCGTGTGAAAAGTGTGTGGAAATTATAAAGATACGATAAGCCGGAATTAAGCGGCGCCTTTACAAAATCTTCATATTTTGCCCGCACTTTTACCACCAATGGTTTTGACCCGCCCGCTACAATCACGGAAATTCAAGGAGCAACCATGACTGAAAATCAAAGCAAACCCAAAAAGCAAACCAAAACGAAACTGATCCTCGATGTGGTCATTTTTGTTGTATTCCTCATTACCATGGACCCGCACTCGAGCGGGATCACGGTGCATGAATGGCTGGCAACCTCTGCGCTGGCGGCACTGGTGACCCACCTTCTGTTGAACTGGGATTGGATCGTGCAGATTACGCGCCGCTTCATCGGGAAACTGAGCGGACTTTCGCGCACTAATTACATCCTCAACTGGCTGTTGTTCATCGACGGCACGGTCATCATGCTTTCGGGTTTTATGATCTCGGAGTCTGTTCTGCCGATGCTCGGCATCAGCCTGCCGAAAGATTTTGCCTGGCGTTCCCTGCATGATATGAGCGCGAACCTGTTCCTGCTCCTGCTCGGCGTTCACACCGCCCTGCATTGGAGCTGGATCGTGGATGCTTTCAAACGTTATGTGTTCCAGCCCGTGGCTAAACTATTCTCTTTCAATAAACGAAAGGATGTGACGGCATGAAAACCCTCGGACGAATTCTCATTCTCCTCGCAGTGTTTGCCATCGTCATGGGGGCTACCTATGCGGTGGTCCATGCAGGTGGAACATCTTCCAGCGGAATGCCGCAATTCGAGAACGGCACACGACCGCCCCTGCCGGATGGCAACATGCAACGAAGACCCAATGGCGGCGAACGCGGCGGCGGCTGGATGTTCGGCTTGATCAAGAATGTTGGCATCGTGGCGGTGGTGGTGACTGTGATCGCCCTGCCGAAAACCATGAAACG
>JBFYRY010000058.1:0-15466 GCA_041302025.1 Chloroflexota bacterium
GCTCGGTGTCTGTGTCGGGGTGCGCGTCGGCGTGAACGTCAGCGTCGGGGTGAATGTGGCGGTGAAGGTCGGTGTGAATGTGCGCGTCGGACGAGGCGTGCGGGTCGCGGTGTTTGACGGAGTCAAAGTCGGGGTGAGGCTGGCGGTCTGTGTAGCGGTGGCAGTTCTGGTCGGAGTCCGACTCGGGGTCAACGTCGCAGTGAACGTGGCGGTGGGAGTACGGGAGGGCGTCTGTGTTCGCGAAGGCGTAGCCGAAGCAGTCGCAGTAAAGGTCGGCGTGAACGTCGATGTGAGAGTCCGCGTGGGGTTGGGTGTGAATGTGGCTGTGTTGGTCGGCGTGAGGGACGGGGTCGCGCTGGGAGTGAAGGACGGGTCGAGACAGACCGGGATCGAGTCACTGCGCCCGAATGGGTCGCGCGTTTCACCGAACTGATCGTAGACCTTGACGTATTGGACATCCGGGAACTGTTTGAGATTCGCCGTCAATGGACGGGCAATGTTATACAACGTTCCGTTGGACTGGCAGGTGCCGCTGAGGTACACATGCGCAACGCCGTCGGCATATTCGATCCTGCTATACCCGGTGAAGCCGTTGAGCACAAGCGCCAGCCCCTGGTCGCGTTCCACACCGACAGGACCCTCGAAATATTCATCGAGAACCGCGCCGATGATATTGCGCGATGACGGCACGTACCGGACAGCAGGGACCTCGTAGGGAAGTTCACCCCTGATCAAACGGTTGTTGTCGGTGAAATACACATCCACTTTGACATACAACGGCGTGCGCGTGGCGGTTGGCGTCGATGTGGGTAACGGCGTGCGGCTCGGGGTGAAGCTGGGCGTGATGGTGAAGGTCTTCGTGGGCGCGGAAGTGCGCGATGGAGTGGGGGTGACAGACGGGGTAAATGTCCGGGTCACGGTGGGGATCGGGGTACTCGTGCGGGTTGCCGTGGATGAAGGCGTGATGGTCGCGGTGCGCGAGGGCGTGGAGGATGCGGTGATTGTCGGGGTCTTCGTCGGCGTGCTGGTCAGCGTGCTGGTGGGCGTGGACGAGGGTGTGGATGATACAATGCGCGTCGGTGTCTGTGTAGGCGTGCTGGTGGGTATGGATGATGCCGTGGCGGTCAGCGTATTCGACGGCGTGAAACGCGGAGTCCGCGAGGGCGTGAGGGATGGCGTGATGCTTGGCGTAAACGAGGGGCGCGGCGTGCGGGTCGGTGCGAGCGTTGGGCTTGGCCGCGGTGTGCGGGTGGGTTCAAGGGTGGGAGAGGGAAGCGGCGTCCGTGTGGGGACGGGCGTGGAGGAAGGAGTGCCCGTCGCAGTCGAAGTCTGGGTGGCGGTGCCGGTAGGAGCGGATGTATCCGTTGCAGTGGGAGATAAGGTCGAAGTAACGGAGGCGGTTTGAGTTGGGGAAGGACTCGGAGTCCACGTCGCAGTGACGGTGGGTGTCCGGGTCGCCTCCGGCGTGATCGTTGCTGTCGCCATATCCGTTCGAGTTGGCGGGGGGACGGGCGTCAATGTCGGAGGCGGGGTCCACGTGGGCGAGGCGGTGGGGGCGGCGGTCGGCGGGAAGATGCGGTTGGCAACAGGCTGTCCGAACATTGCCGATACAAGAGAGAAGGATGCCAGCACAAGTGCGACGGTCAACCACTGCCAGCCGGTCACCATGCGGGCGCGGCGCGTGCGATAAAAAACAACAGTACGCGCAGATTGAAGCGAGCGAATGCCCGCCCGTGCGGCAAGTAATGCCCCCACTGCAAAGAGAACAATAAGAAGGATAATGACCGCACCGATGTTCATAAACTTCGAGATTATACTGCCTAATTCTGAGAGACTTCCGAAGTCTTTATTTTATGGTTAAATAGAAGCATGAAAGAACTTATCTTCCTCAAACTCGGCGGATCGCTCATCACGGACAAGACCCAGCCTTACACGCCCCTTTTGGATGTGATGGACGACATCGCGCTCCAGATCAAGACGGCGCTTCATTCCCAGCCGAACCTGCGTCTCGTTATCGGACACGGTTCCGGTTCCTTTGGGCATGTCCCGGCAAGCGAATACCGCACGCGGGACGGACTCCCTCCAAAATCCACGCCGCTCGCACACCGCGAACGGGACGAGACCGAGGACAATTACTGGAAGGGATTCGCCGAAGTCTGGTACCAGGCATCCACGTTGAACCGGTACTTAATGAAGGCATTGCACAAGTCGGATGTGCGCGCCATCGCGCTCCCGCCTTCCGCGAGTGTGATCGCCAGCAATGGACAGGTCTCGATATGGGATACCACCCCGATCCGCATGGTGCTGGCTTCGGGCATCGTGCCGGTCATCTTCGGCGATGTGACTTTCGATGAGATACGCGGCGGCACGATCCTTTCGACCGAGGACCTGTTCGCCCACCTTGCGAAGGCGCTGAACCCCGAGCGGATCCTGCTGGCAGGGCTCGAAGCTGCGGTCTGGGCGGATTTTCCCGCGCGCACGACAAAGATCGAGAAGATCACACCCGCTTCGTTCGAGAAGGTCAGCGCGGGTGTGGGCAGGTCGCACGGCGCAGACGTGACCGGCGGCATGGAATCGAAGGTCAGGCAGATGGTCAATCTTGCCGCATCGAACCCGGAACTCACCATCCAGATCTTTTCGGGAACCGAACCCGGTAATATCGTCCGCGCCTTGATGGGGGAAGTGCTGGGAACAGTGATAACAATATGACAAAAGATGTGACGTAAGTCTATTGGAGAAATTGTGAAAACTTTCTATAATGAAGGGGCACGATTAACCCGCGCAATAACTCCATTCAACCAAACAAAGGAGAACCTATGGCAACCAAAGCAAAAAAGGCTGTAAAGGGGAAAGTGAAAGCCGCAGCAAAGAAAGTGATCGTCAAAAAGGCTGTTAAGAAAGCCTCCAGTAAACCGAAATTCCCATACGCCCCCACCAAGTTGAAATTGCTCAAGCCCGTGCCCTCTGATATTGAGATCGCACAGGCGGGCAAACTCAAGCCCATCCTTCAGATCGCGGCAGAACTGGGCATCAAAGAGAGCGAACTCGAACTCTTCGGTCCGTACAAAGCCAAGATCAAACTCGAGATCCTCGACCGGCTTGCCAAACGCAAGAACGGAAAATACATCGATGTGACCGCCATCACCCCCACCCCGCTCGGCGAAGGCAAAACCACCACCACCGTGGGCGTCTCGCAGGCGCTCGGCGCACATCTCGGCAAGCGCGTGATGACCGTCATCCGCCAGCCCTCGCAGGGACCGACCTTCGGCATCAAGGGCGGCGCGGCAGGCGGCGGTTACTCGCAGATCATCCCAATGGAGGATTTCAATCTGCATCTGACCGGCGACATCCATGCCATCACCGCCGCGCACAACCTGTGCGCCGCCGCATTGGATGCCCGCATGTTGCATGAAAAGGAAACACCCGATGACGAAAAACTCTTCAACGCGCTTTGCCCGCCGGATAAAAAGGGCAACCGCAAGTTCTCCCCCTCCATGCTGAGACGTTTGAAAAAACTCGGCATTAGCAAAACAGACCCCAACGATCTCACCCCCGAAGAACGCGTCCGCTTTGCCCGTCTCGATATTGACCCGGCAGGCATACAGTGGCGCCGCGTCATTGATGTGAACGACCGCTTCCTGCGCGAAATCCAGGTCGGTCTCGGCAAGGATGAAGCCGGGCACGAACATCGCTCCGGCTACGATATCAGCGTCGCTTCCGAGATCATGGCGATCCTCGCGCTGACTTCCGATCTTGCTGATATGCGCGACCGCCTTGGACGAATGGTCGTGGCTGTCAACAAGAAGGGTGAAGCCGTCACCGCCGAAGACCTCGGTGTGGCTGGTGCGCTCACCGTCCTGATGAAAGACGCCATCAAACCGAACCTGATGCAGACCCTGGAAGGCACGCCCGCCATCGTCCACGCGGGACCGTTTGCCAACATCGCCCACGGACAGTCCTCCATCATCGCCGACAAGATCGCGCTCAAGATGGCGGATTATGTCATCACCGAATCCGGCTTTGGCGCGGACATCGGCATGGAAAAATTCATGGATATCAAGTGCCGCTACTCCGGGCTGGTTCCGAATGTGGTCGTTCTGGTTGCCACCGTCCGCGCGCTCAAGATGCACGGCGGCGGACCGAAAGTGGTCGCTGGCAAACCATTGGCGCATGAGTATACCCAGGAGAACCTGGAACTGCTGAGCAAGGGTTTGCCCAACATGGTTCAGCACATCGAGAATGCGCTTAAATACGGTGTGAATGTGGTTGTGGCAGTCAACTCCTTCGCCGATGACACCCAAGCCGAAGTCGAACTCGTCCGCGAAGCCGCCATCAAGGCTGGCGCGATGGATGCGGTCGTTTCCCGTCACTGGATGGAAGGCGGTAAGGGCGCAGTTGCTTTGGCTGAAGCGGTCGTCAAGGCATGCGAGAAACCCACCAACTTCAAGTTCCTCTATCCGCTCAACATCTCCGTCAAGGAAAAGATCGAGACCATCGCGCGCGAGATCTACCGCGCTGACGGCGTGGATTACACCCCCGAAGCCGAAGCCAAGATCGAGCAGTTCACCAAGCTCGGCTTTGGCGACCTGCCGCTCTGCATGGCGAAGACCCACCTTTCCTTTACTGACCAGGCGGCTGTCAAAGGCGCGCCGCGCGGCTTCCGCGTGACCATCAGCGACATCCGCGCCTCGGTGGGTGCAGGCTTCCTGTATCCGCTGTTGGGCACGATGCGTACCATGCCCGGTCTGCCCACGAGACCCGTGTTCTACGATGTAGACCTGGACCTTGAGACCGGCAAGGTGCTCGGATTGTTCTAACCCACAAACAAAAAAGCCCCTAAGGGTTTCAGAAACCCTTAGGGGCTTTTTGTTCTCACCGCGTGGTCACCCGGTAGACGGCTCCCTTTTTATCCTCGTAGATCAATTCAAGTTCAGCGATCAACTCCAGTTCGCGCGGTTGGGCGACATGGTGGTATTGGTTGGGTTTGAACCAGATGATGTAACCATCTTTGCCATTGGGCCAGCCGGGGTATTCCTTCTTCAAATGGTCGATGCGTTCCGAAAAGCCCAACGTATTCCACCGCCGCGGAAGCAGGTCCAGGGGCTGGCGGTACGCGAACCAGAGCGCATTGGCGTAATTGCTGTACATCGCCGCGCCGGGGTCGGATGACAGGAGGTCCCTGCCAATTGCAATGACCTTTGATTCGTGATACTGCCGCGTGTTGTGAATGTTGTACTCGCTTGCCTCACCGTTCTCAAGGGAGAGGCGCAGGTATTCCTGCAAACTCATAAGCGGATAGACCAGCCAGAGCACGAACAACACCGCGCCCGCGTATCGCAGGAACAGCCCGGTCTTGTCGAACCGGCGGAATACAAGATATCGGAGTATATAACATCCCAATACCAGCACTAGCGGGAAAAGGATCATGTAATACCGGTCTGAATACACATCGAGATGGTCGGCAGTGACCACCGTGAACAGCATGAGCACATAATACAGGGTCGAAAAGACCAGATAGGGCCAGAGATGGACATTGCCGCCGATCGCCCTGCCCAGATCGACCCAGTTCTGTTTCCGGTTGAGAACCGCCAGCAGTAGGACAAACGGGATCAAAAAGGTCCACGGATTCAAAAGAACATACGCAAACGGCGCATACAGCGGCACGAACCAGTGCACCATCCGCGCCAGGGAAATATTGGCGTTCGCGAGCGGAAGCATCAACTCAGGCGAGCGCGGTCCGAAGAATGTGCCGGTCTGGGCATAGGTGAAAAAATACGCCCAAGCCGCTGAAGGCAAAATCCCAACCACCGCCTGCGGGACGGCTTTCAAAGCGGAACGGAATCCCTCGCGATAGAAGATGAGCAATCCGCTCACGGCAAAGAACACGATACCCGGAAAACGATGCAGGAAGGAAATACCCGAGAGGATGAAAAACCACCAGCGCAATTTGTTCGACGGAGCCTGCAAATAGTTTGCCGCCAGATAAAAATAAACGAACATCAACGTGATGAACAAGGGGTCGGAGGAAACATTCGCATGCAGGCTCAGCATCGAACGCGAGAGGGTAAAGACCAGCGCGCACACCGCGGCAAAGACAGGCACATCCCGGAACGCGGTCCAAAAGAACCATCCCGCCAGCCAGATATTCACAACGTACAGCAGGGCGTTCAGATACCAGGCGGCGGCGAACGGGTCAAGTCCTGTCAACAGGCTGAGCACATACAAGAGCATCGTGTACAGCGGGGGCCACCAGGCAAGCGGCAAGCCGTGCAGATCGACAAAACCGCGCCCCGCCAGCAGGCTGTCCACCGTGGAAAGATTCCGCACCGCATCCGAAGAGACTCCCGCGCCATACCTCCACGTGGCAATAACGATCATCACCAGCCCAAGCAGACACAGGCTACCAAGATACCATTGATATTTTCGCGACATGTTTTTATTATAATGGACATCATGAACCAGCAAAATCAACCGACGATCAAAGACGCCCTCGACACACTCCATCATGGGGATGTGACCGCATCAGACCTGACCCGGGCCTGCCACCGTCAAATCGAGCGGCTCAACCCCGAACTGAACGCCTTCATCACTACCATCGACCCCGAACAGGCGGTGAGGGCGCAATTGTCCTCCGACGGCAAACCCGTTTCCGATTCCCTGCGCGGCATCCCCATTGCAGTGAAAGACCTCTTCGATACGGCAGGCATCCGCACCACCGCCGGTTCCATCTTCTTCAAGGATCACATTCCCAATAAAGATGCCTTTGTCGTCGAGAAACTCAAGGAGGCGGGAGCGATCATCATCGGCAAGACGAATACGCACGAGATCGCCCTGGGCGTAACCGGGAACAACCCGCACTACGGGACGGCGCGCAATCCCTGGGATAAGACGCGCATTCCCGGCGGTTCCTCGAGCGGATCAGCCATCGCTGTGGCAACGGGCATGGCACTCGCGGCTCTCGGCACCGATACGGGCGGCTCGATCCGCATCCCGGCTTCGCTGTGCGGCGTGGTGGGGTTCAAGCCCACGTACGGGCGCGTGAGCATGCGCGGCGTATTCCCCCTCTCATGGAATCTCGACCACGTGGGACCGTTGACCACCTGCGTGCGGGATGCGGCGCTGGTGTTGCAGGTGATCTCAGCCTACGATCCGCTTGACCCCGCATCCATCAAGATGCTGACGGGCGATTATCTCGGTCACCTTGTAGACGACATGGAAGGGAGAAAGATCGCGTTCGGCGCTGGCGAATTCATCGAAGCATCCAACCCGGAAGTGTCAAGCGCCGTCCGTGAAGCCGTGAAGGTGTTCGAAGCGATGGGGTCCAAGGTGCAGGAAGTGAACGTGGATTGGATGCGCGATGCCGCTCTCGCCAACAAAACCATGACCCAGGCTGACGGTGCGGCGGTGCACCGCGACCGTTTGAAGGAGCATCCTGAAATGTTCGGCGAAGACATCCGCCGCAGGCTGGAGGATGGCGCGAAAACCACCTCGACAGAATACATCCTGGCAAGGCGCACCCAGGCTGAGGTCCGGAAGAGATGCGAGGCCTTCTTTGAGTCCCATGAATTTTTGATCGTGCCGACCACCCCCATCGCCGCGCCCACCATCGAAGGGAACGATGCCGTCGAGCAGGCGGGACGTCTCACCCGTTTCACGGCTCCGTTCAACCTGGCGGGACTGCCCGCATTATCCCTCCCCTGCGGGTTCACAAAAGATGGATTGCCCATTGGCTTGCAGATCGTCGCCCGCGCCTGGGGTGACGCGAAGGTGCTGAACGCAGGCTATGCCTTCGAGCAGGCGACCGAATGGCATAAGCGCAAGCCCATACTCAACTGAATTTTTTTTTGAAAACAGATACTTCGCCAGGCTCAGTATAAGTTTCACGGAATCCACGGACCGTCCTGTATATTTACGGAACATCCGTTTTATCCGTGCCCCGTTTTTAATTCGCGCACTGCCCCACTTGCAGGTTGATCTCCACACATCCGTTCACGGAATTTTGCACAGGCACACAGCAATTGTTTGCCGTGTTCACGCCATATCCCTGCGGGCACTGCTCCGATGTTTGATTGACCGGCGCGGTACAAGCCGTATTGCACACCCTTGCCCTGAAGGTGTAACTGGGCAGGCCGGTGCATGAATATTGCTGTCTGCCCTTGCGGATGCCTTCGTCGTTACAAATGAATTTCGGTGTGACCGCTTCGACGGTGGTACCCGGAGGGAAGGCGTATAACGTGTAAGGCTTGTCCTGCGCACAGAAGCGATCCAATTCACGCGCGGCGGGAATCTCACACCCGGTGATGGACATCTCTGCCGAACAGACGGCTAACGCCGGGGGCGGCAGGGTGACAGCCAGGGATGGTGTGGATGTTTCAGTGGGGACCGGAACGATCTCCACAGTCGGCTGGACCACCGCAGTCTGTTCGATGATCGTCACAGTCTGGACCGGCGCCTGGGTGGAAACTGGATTGGCAGGCAGGTTACAGCCTGCAAGCAGGAAAATGACGACAGTGAGTAAAAGGCGGGTTTTCTTCATCGATCTCTCCAATCGGGTATACCCATTGTAAGTAGCGGCGCAGGATTGCATCATCCCCCATATTGATTATTTTCAGCATGATGGACACACCGTCCCGAAGGTTTATTCCGCACCGCCGGGCGCCTGACGGCAGTCTTCGAGATGTTTTGTAAAATGGTATGATTTGCATGGATATCCCAATGCAATCCGAAAACGGACAGCGTTTCTATCACCCCGAACTGGACGGCTTGCGCTTTATCGCGTTCCTGCTGGTGTTCATCCATAATGTGCCAATCATTACATCAAATCATCTTCTGAACACCTTACATGAATATGGTTGGATTGGCGTGGATTTATTTTTTTGCCTATCGGGGTTTTTGATCACAAAATTGCTTATCATAGAATCCCAAAAATTCAACGAAATTAATATTCGGAATTTTTATGTTCGACGAATTCTAAGGATATGGCCCCTATATTTCCTCTATACAGCGATTGCAATTTATTACATCTTGCAAATTGTGGGATGGGATACAACTTTATTCAAGCATATCAGTGGAATAGCTACATTTACCTATAATTTTGTATACCTCACCCTAACATACAAAACCTATGCCGTCCTTTTTCACCTGTGGACAATTTCATATGAAGAACAGTTTTACGCCATTATTCCATTAATTTTGCGGGCATCGAAAAACATTTCCAAAAGAAATGCGTGGGTTTATCTGATTACCATCATTATTTTAGGAAATTGTATCAGGGCATTCCTCATTTATTTTAGAGTCTCACACCCTGTAATTTACATGCTTCCTTTCACTCATTTTGAAGCAATGTTAGGCGGAATAGCGATAGGGTTTGGTCTATTTGATAGTTTTTCGAGCAAGACAAAAGGATGGATTCTCTTGCTATTCGGGTTGATAAGCAATGCAATTGTGTTCTTTCTGCCAAATACTTATGAAATTGGCTGGAGTCTGATGCTTACTTACCCATTAGTGGGAATTGGTATGACGCTGATTATCCTTTCAATCCTAAGAAATGAAAATAATTCAATTACAAAAATACTCAGAAACAAAATTCTTGTCTATTTAGGAAAAATCTCATTCGGATTATACACATTTCATTTGCTCTGCATATCCATCACAGATCAATTCATACGAAATATCCTAGGCGTTGGGTTGGAAAACCAAACAACGATGAATTGGTTTTTGATATTTGCCGGATTAATAACAACAATCGTTATTTCCATCGCATCGTATATTTTGTTTGAAACTCCCTTTCTGAAATTAAGGGAACGCTTTAGTTCAATCAAATCGCGTCCAATATGATGACATCACTTATATCCATGTAAAGAAACAGCCCCCGCCGATTGGCAAGGGCTGTAAAGCTTTATGGCTGACATCCGCCTTTAAAGGCGTTATAGCAACAACAAAAGGTTGAGTTCCAAGTTGGGTAAAGAGAGTCAGTACATCCACCCGATGGCGGTTGGCAAACGCCTCCTCCACCCGGCTTGCAACTCGTAAACCCGATCGCTTCGGTGATCGAAACGATCCCCTTGGCGGGATACGGCACGCACGCTTTGGCGGTATCCACGTAATAGGTCCCCACCGGGCAGACCGGCAGTTGGAATGAAGCGCCCTGCCCCGGCTGAGCCGCACAACACTGGTCCGCGGCAACGAACGCATAACCGGGCAGGCACGCGCCGGGTCCGCCGTCCGCCACACACGTATTTCCATCCTGTTTATAACCGGGCGGGCAGGAAGGGTCTCCGGGCAGGGTCTGGGAACAGTCTGCCTTGATTGACACCGTGCCAGACTTCTGACAGGCGAACAACATCGGGTTGGCGGTCGGGTCACACCCGTTTGGGTCAATGGTTGCGTCCGCCGGACCGGAGAAGACCACGTTCGTCACAGGTATGGCACCCTGGCAGAACATGTTTTGTGTGATGTCGATCTTCGGGCAGGTCTCGGATGCCGGGCTTCCGCCCACCGGCACGCCGCTGAAGGCATCCTGTCCGTAAGTCACTGCCGTCTCGCAGAACGGGGCAAAATGGGTCGGCTCTTGAACGATACAGCGGAATCCAAGGTTCGGGCGCGAGTCGGCAGGCTTGGTCGAGAAGCGACGCGCCGATTCCGATTCGTAGGCGGGCGAGTCGAACGCGCTCGAACGCACCGAACGCCGATTGCCCGAATCCGGTCCCAGCGGGTCATCCGCAGGCGATTCGCCGTAATAGGTGGGGCTGTACCAATCCGCCACCCACTCATACGCGTTGCCCGACATATCGAGCGCATCGTAGTAACTTTGACCCTGCGGGTATTCCTTGACCGAGGTCGTTTTGCGCACGCAGTTCGCAATGTTCGCCAGGTCGCAATTCGGCGAGGCATTGCCCCATGGGTAGATATTCCCCTCGGGACCGCGCGCCGCCTTCTCCCACTCGGCTTCAGTCGGCAATCGCCCGTTCACGAACGAGCAATATAACGCCGCCTGGTCATACGTCACACCCACCACCGGATTGTTCGCCTGCAGGGGATTGGTGTAGCCCGGGTTATCGTCCGGGTTCGGCGGCGGACACTGCCCGGAATTTACGCACAACGCGAATTGGGCATTCGTCACCTTGGCGCGATAGATCCAGAAATCGCTGACATTCACCGGATGCTCGGGGTTATCCTCGCCGCCGTAGCCCATCACGAACTGACCGGCAGGCACAGCCACGATCACGCTCCCATCCACATAGATGAACTTCGACCCCAACTCCATGGGAGGACCGCTCAAGTCGATGGGAATGACGGTGGGACTCGCCACCGCCTCCACCGGGACTTCCGTCAACGCGGGCGGTTCGGTCTCAGCCGGAGGCTGGACCGGTTCAACGGGCGCTTCTGCGGCTGGAGTCGGAGTCTCCACCACACCCAAATTACAAGCCCCCAACACCAGCATCGCGGCGACGGTCAACACAAAGAAAACGCGCAATCTCCTCATCATCATCTCTCCTCAATACAGGTGAAAAAGGTGACAGCCACATCCCTGATTCAAAGTGACTGTGTATCAATTATACGATTGAACTGTTTGAAATCGTTCCCACGAATGGGTGATCGTTCATCATCGCCAATCAAAGCAATACGACAACACGAAACCCTAAGGTTTGCAGGGCGCATACCCGATCGGTTGGGTAATCGATACGATCCCCCTGCCGGGGTAGGGTACACAGATATTTTTCCCCTGAAGGTAATATGTTCCCATCGGGCAGATTGGCATGTTCAAAGATGTGCCTTGTCCCGATTGCAGTGAACAACACTGGCTAACCGGATCATATGTATATCCGGTTAAACATGCACCTGGTCCGCCGTTTGCCCTGCAGATATTCACATCCAGCCTGTATCCCGCCGGGCAGGAGGGATCGCCGGGAAGGATCTCTGAACAATCCGCTGAAATCGAGATTACACCAGAATCCTTGCAGGTAAACAATGCCGGGTTAACAGTGGGTTCACAACCGTTCGAGTCTATCGTTGCATCCGCCGGACCAGTGAACAATACATTCGTCACCGGGAGCTGTCCCTGGCATAAAATATCCTGTGTAATATTGATCCTCGGGCAGATTTCAGATGCAGGGCTTCCACCTGTCGGCACACCGCTGTACGCATCCTGTCCGTAGGTAACTGGCATCTCACAGAACGGGGCAAAGTAAGTCGGTTCCGTCACCACACAACGGAACCCGAGATTCGACCGCGGCTCATGGGGATCGTTATAGAAACGGCGCGCCGATTCCACTTCATAGGTGGGAGAGTCAAAGGAGGAAGAACGGACCGAACGCAAATTGCCCTGCTCTGGCCCGGTCGGATCGTCCACCGGCGATCTGGCATAATAATACGGGTTGTACCAGTCCGCCACCCACTCATAGGCATTACCTGTCATATCGAGTGCCTCATAAAAACTTTGTCCCTGCGGATAATCCTTCACCGAGGTCATCATGCGCACACAATTGGCGATGTTTGCTAGGTCACAACTTGGCGTCTCGTTACCCCACGGGTAGATGTTACCATCCGGACCGCGCGCCGTTTTCTCCCATTCGGCTTCGGTCGGCAAACGTCCATGTACGAAGGTGCAATAATCCACTGCCTGGTCATACCTCACACCCACCACTGGGTGGTTCGCCTGTAACGGGTCGGTGAAACCGGGATTGTCTTCAGGCTCAAGAAATGAACATCTCTTCATCTTGAGGCACAGGGCATACTGGGCATTCGTTACCTTGGCACGATAGATCCAGAAATCGCTGAGGTTTACGGTATGCTGTGGATTTTCCTCCCCGCCATAGCCCATGGTGAACGGACCGGCAGGAACCGCCACAAGCACGCTCCCATCGACATGGACGAACTTCGAACCAACTTCCATTGGAGGAATTCCAGGATCGACCGGGATAATCGTGGGACTCGCCGTCGCTTCGACCGGCGACTCCGTCAAGGTGGGCGGCTCTGTCTCAGCCGGAGGCTGGCTCGGTGCAACAGGCGATTCCGTTTCAGTGGATGACAACTTGCCCATATTGCATGCCCCCAGGATCAACAATGCCACAACGGACAATACGATCAAAACATGTACTCTCCTCATGACGTTTCTCCTCAACACTGGCAAAGGAGGTGGCTATCACCTCCTGGATATCAAAGTAACTGTGTATCAATTATACGATTGAATTGAGTGGGAACATTCCCCCCATTGGATGATGAACGAGTATCACTGTAATTGCGGCATCACTCTCTCATAAAACTCCAGCGACCCGGGATTGATCAACGCATCCTTATTACTGACCGCCCGCCCGTTGAGGATGTTCGTCACCGCGCTTTCGACCTTCTTCATATTCATTGTGTAGGGAATCTCCGGCGCTTCAAGGATCACCGCAGGGACGTGCCGCGGCGAGGCGTTCTCGCGCAGTGTCTTTCGTATCTTCTCTTTCAATTCATCGGTCAACGCACATCCAGTCGCAAGTTTGACGAACAGGATGACACGCTGGTCGTCCTGATAATTTTGCCCCACAGCGAGACTATCCGCCACTTCGGGTAGTTTTTCCATCTGGGCATAGATCTCCGCAGTGCCTATCCGCACCCCGGAAGGTTTCAGCACCGCGTCCGAGCGACCATAAAACGTAACACCGCCCGTATCGCCGTGGATTAAAACATAATCGCCGTGCCGCCAGACGCCTGGATACACATCAAAATAAGCCTCGTGATATTTCGAGCCATCGGGGTCATTCCAAAAATATAGAGGCATCGAAGGCGTGGGCGCTTCGCACACCAATTCCCCCTGATTATCTTTAATGGGCAAACCTTTCTCATCGTACGCCTGAATCTTCATCCCCAACGCCGCGCTCTGCAATTCTCCCGCAACCACAGGGAGGATTGGACTCCCCGCGGCGAAACAACCGTTGATGTCCGTGCCGCCCGCGATGGAATTGAAGTGCAGGTCAGGTTTGATGTCGCTGTACACATATTCAAATCCACCCGACGAAAGTGGAGAACCGGTCTGCGAGATCTCGCGGAGCGAAGAAAGGTCAAAATCCCTGCGCGGGGAGACTCCTTCCTTTTTCAGGAAGTGGATGTAACTGGCACTGCATCCAAAAATAGTGATGCTTTCATCCTGTATCAACCTCCACATTGCGCCGGTGTCGGGGTAGTTCGGATTGCCATCGTATAAAACAATCGTTGCACCAACCGCCAGCGAACTGATCAGCCAGTTCCACATCATCCAACTACACGAGGTGATGTAGAAGATACGGTCAGTGCGTTTGAGGTCCGTGTGCAGGACCAATTCCTTGAGATGGTTGATCAGCACCCCGCCCGCGCCCTGCACCAGGCACTTCGGCTTGCCCGTTGTCCCCGACGAGAACATGATGTACAGCGGATGGTCGAACGGCAATTGCTCGAACCGGATCTCAAGATCCTTTTGGGGGGAAAGAAAATCTTCGTAATGAACTGAATTTGGGATTTGGGAAATATTGGGGCGCTCATGCGTGTACGGAACCACGATCACTTTTTTCAGTGACGGGATGCCTCGCGCTACTTCGGCGACGTGCTCCAGCGTATCGAATACTTTGCCTTTGTAAAAATACCCGTCGGCGGTGATCATCGCCTTCGGCTCGACCTGTCCCAGCCGTTCGATCGCTGCGCCGGGACCGATATCCGTGGCGCAGGAGGACCACACCGCGCCGAGGCTGGTCGCCGCCAACATGCAGACTGCTGTCTCGATCAGATTGGGCATATATCCGACCACCCGGTCACCCGCCCCGATGCCTGACTCCTTCAACGAGTAACTTAATCTTGCGACTGAATCATATAACTCTGCATATGTCATGCGTTTGGTCGTCTGCGCTTCGCCTTTGAAAATGAAAGCGAGTTGGTCGTCACGGTAACGCAGAAGGTTCTCGGCGAAGTTCAAACGGACACCGGGGAACCATTTCGCGCCGGGGAAGACGGATAAATCCGTCACTACGGCATCGTATTGTCTGGATGCTTTGATCCCGGCAAAGTCCCAAACCGTCAGCCAGAAATCAGGGATGTTGTTCACGGACCAGTTATAGAGGTCCGAATAAGAGGCGAGGGTTAATCCAAACTGATAGTTCACCACATCCATGAAGCGCGTGATGTTGGCGTCCCGTTTGCGTTCATCAGAGGGTATCCATAATGGGGTTTTCATCCGGCGCTCCTCACAGTTGGAATGCCTTATTATACGACCCGCCTACTCCTTGTATCTCCGATACGATCCCAGCACCCTCAGCATCAGCGCGTACTCTCCCAAATGATCCAGCGCCTTGCGGACGGTCTCTTCGTGCGCCGCGCCGATGAAGTCGATGTAGAAGAGATATTCCCACGGACTTCCCTGCAACGGACGCGACTCGATCTTGGTCAGGTCAATATCGCGCAGGGCGAAGACGCTCATCGCTTTGAATAGGGAACCGGGCTGGTTCTTCAGTGT
>JBFYRY010000059.1:0-20215 GCA_041302025.1 Chloroflexota bacterium
CTTCCGTATTTCGAGCGGAATCTGACGCTTCTGCAGAAAATCAAGCAATACACGAACACGATCATTTCCGGAAATCTGTCCGTCAAAAATCGCCTCATAACCCGCAAAGGGACCGCTCTGGATCAAAACACTGTCACCTGGCTGGAAATTGTCGCTCATTTCACGGAATGAAGCATTGAGATGGTCCACCTGCCGTTTAACGGCGACAATCAAAAAATCCGGAACAGAAGCGGGTACTCCGTCAAAACTGACCAAGCCCGACGCACCGGGCATCCATCGTAATACCGAGATATTTTCCACATCCACATTCAGATGAACAAACATGTAATTAGGAAAAAACGGACGCAATTTTCGAGCCCTCGGGTTTACAGGTTTCACCTGCAAACGGGGATAGAAAAACTCGACCCCGTTGGCTTCAAGTTGCCCGGCAAGGAAATCCTCCTTATTGGGCTTGCTTCGAATGGCATACCAGGATATTGCCATTAATCCTCATAAAAATCAGGATTTTGCATGTTATTTGTTACCTCCATATCATTGACTTCATCTGTCAACTACTATTAGCAAGATACAAAGTCAATTATACCCAGCACGGTCACAAATTACGCTTTTTGGAGATGGGAAAGCGCAATTTATGACCGCGGGTATATATATTGCGAAAGGGTTATTATGAAAATCGGTCGCTTAGAAATCGCTGTGATTCAACCAGAATTAGCTGGAACGAACAATCAATAGCCATTCAAGTCAAGATAGATGCGCTGAAAAAGATATTGGAAATTGAATGTCGCACATCTTATATGCTTTTGGTGTAACCGGCAAAAATTTCAAAAAACGGTTAGGTTTTTATCGTTCCAATTAAGTCTCGATATGTTCCGCTACCCGGCTGTCAACTCCTCAACTTTGCACCAACTTCATATTCGAGCCGCTTCACGATCTTCTTGCGGATTGCGGCGGCATCGGCGTCGGTCATGGTCTTGTCTGATTGATATGTCAGACTATACGCCAGCGACTTCTTACCCGCGCCGATCTTTTCATCGCGGTAGACGTCGAACAGCCGGACGTCCGTCACGGTCTTTCCACCCGTTTGCCTGATGAGGCTTTCGATGCGCGCCGCCGGCACTGATTCGTCAACAATGACGGCGATATCCTCCAGCACGGGAGGCACATCGGCAACGGGAGTAATGCCGTAGCTCGGTGTGGAATTGCACAGGGCATCCAGGTCGAATTCTGCGACAACGACCGGAGCATTGCCAAATTCGTATTTTTCCTTCGCCAGCGGATGCAGTTCGCCAAATATGCCTACAACCTTTCCATTCACTTTGATCTCGGCGGCTTTGCCAGGATGCAGGTAGTTGACGGAGTCGGTTGCAGAGTAGGAAACATCCTTGTAACGGAGACCACTCAACAGGAGTTCGAGGCGTCCCTTCACGTCGAAGAAATCGTAGACGGGCGAGTCCTTCACATCCCAGGCGGAGGCAATGCGGGCACCGGTCATCACGAGGGCAAGTTTGCGCGGCTCGTCAGGTAGGTCGTTTTTCACCGGTTCGAAAATGGAACCGATCTCGAACATCGCAACAGACTCGGCGCGGGCATTCTTCTCCGCCGCTTCCAAAACGGATGCAAGCAGACTGCGGCGCAGGACGCGGCGTTCGGGCGCGATGGGGTTGGCAAGCGAAACATAATCATCATATGCAATGAGGCGGCCTTCGCGTTCGGGAGATGTCAGGCGATAGTTGACAACTTCCTGCACGCCGAGGCTCACGAGAATATCGCGCACGCGCTCCTCCCACTCGTGGACCGGATTGCCGATCTGAGGCGGGAGCGAATCGGACATGCGCGTTTCGGGGATGTTATCGTAGCCATAACTGCGCGCCACTTCTTCGAGCACGTCTGCGAGACCGACCACGCCTTCGCCGATATCCATACGGTGCGAGGGAGCGGTAACGCGCAACTGACTATTGGTAATGACTTCGCACTTGAACGCAAGGTGCGTGAGTAGTTCGGCGATCTTTTCAACGGTGAGATCAATGCCGAGCAAACGCTTCACATCTTGAGGCGTAACATCCACCACCGAATCCTTCGGCTGGAGCGGATACTCATCGACCAGCCCCGGTGCGACCGTTCCACCCGACCACTGTGCCATGAACTGAAGCCCGCGCCGAACGCCAGTCTCCGCCAGCGAGGGATGCACGCCGCGCGAGAATCGGAACGACGCTTCGGACGGAAGGTTATGCTGTTGCGCCGTCTTGCGGATGTTGATGAAGTTCCATGCCGCACCTTCGAGCAGGATGTTCCTGGTCTTGTCGGTCACTTCGGATTCAGAACCACCCATCACACCTGCCAGCGAGAGCGAACCTTTTTCATCACAGACCAGTACATTCGTGGATGTGAGCGTGCGTTCGTTGCCGTCAAGCGTTGTGAGTTTTTCACCGTCTTTTGCGGCGCGGGTGCTGATTTTTACTCGCGCTGAGCGAAGCGGTAGTGCAGACGAAGCGCGCTCAACAAGCACGTCGTAATCAAAGGCGTGCAACGGCTCACCTTGATCGAGCATAGCGTAGTTGGTCGCATCCACGATATTGCTGATGGCACGGATGCCCGCAAGGCGCAAGCGGCGTTGAATTTTATAGGGACTCGGTTTGATTTCCACGTCACGGATCAATCCAAGCACGAAGCGCGGATTGAGTTCGGGATCGCCAATTTCAATCGAAACCAACTTTTCAACAGACTCACCTTCGGTCTTGTATTCAATCGCCGGCTTCTTGAGTTCGCGTCCCGTCAACGCGGCGAGTTCACGCGCAATGCCGATGACATTCGCATTGCGCGCCATGTTCGGCAGTATGGAAATATCCAACACAGCATCGCCCATGTAGTCCACAAGCGGCATGCCCACAGGAGCATCGTCATCGAGCAGAATGATGCCTTCGTGTTCTTCAGAGATGCCTAATTCCTTTTCGGAGGCAACCATCGAATACGACTCGACCCCGCGAATCTTGGCACGCTTAAGCGTGGTCAGCACAAGTCCGTCGGCGTGACCGTCATATATGGTCGAGCCTTCTTTGGCATATGCCACTTTGATCGGCTTGGCGAGTTTGCCTGTGCCCTTCAAGTGGAAGATGTTCGGCGCGCCGGTGAGCACAATCTGGGATTTCTCCCCATCGAACAAGTCGAGCAAAGTTAACTTGTCCGCGTTGGGATGAGGATTTACTTCACGGATTTCCGCGACGACGATCTTGTCGCGGTCCCAGCCAATGCCATTGGTCTTGAATTCGTGGCGTTCGCCATCCTTGTAGGTCGGCATCGGCAAGCCAGCATATTTGATCTCGTCCACTTCCAAACCGGCGAGGGTTAATTTCCGGGCAATCTCTTCGACGGACAAGCCGTCAAGGTCAATGTACTCTTTTAGCCATGAGAGAGGTAATTTCATATTACACCTTTTTCACCACAAAGGGTCACTAAGTATCACAAAGGTTTTAAATCTTTTCCTTCGTGTCCCTCACCTGCACTTGCGTGCGGTGCAAGTGTTGTGACACTTTGTGGTAATAGCTTTTAGAACTGTTCGAGGAAACGCAGGTCGTTTCCCCAGAAATATCGAATATCGTCAATTTTATAACGCAGCATCAATTGGCGCTCCGGTCCCATGCCCCAGGCGAAACCGGAATAGCGTTTGGGATCATATCCGCCGTTTTGCAGGACAACGGGATGCACCATGCCACAGCCAAGGATCTCCAGCCAGCCGGAATTCTTGCAGACCTGGCAACCCTTGCCACCGCAGACAAAACATTCCACATCCATTTCAGCGGAGGGTTCGGTGAATGGGAAGTACGAAGCGCGGAAACGCGTTCGCACATTCTGACCGAACATGCGGCGGGCGAAGTCAATCAGCGTGCCCTTCAAGTCCGCGAACGTGATGTGCTCCCCCACCACGAGTCCTTCCACCTGGTTGAACTGGATCTCCGAACGCGCGGTGATCTGTTCATAGCGGTAGCACATACCCGGCAGCGCAATGCGGATCGGCGGCGGGTTATCAGGGTCCATAGCCGCGAATTCTTTCATCGCATGGATCTGTCCAGGTGAGGTATGAGTACGCAGAACAATCGGGTTGTCACCACGCTCCCCTGCTTCCACGAAGAACGTATCCTGCATGTCACGCGCGGGATGGTTCGGTGGGAAATTAAGTAATTGGAAATTGATCTCGTCCATTTCCACTTCGCGCGACGTGTAGACCTGAAAACCCATATCCGCGAGAATATCCAGCACGCGCCGCAACTGTTGCGTGGATGGATGCAAACGTCCAAGATGGATTCCTCGCCCGGGCAACGTCACATCGAGTTGTTCCTCTTCGAGGGATTTCGCCAACTCGGCGGCTTTGATCGCCTCGGCGCGTTCCGTTAAAGCGGCTTCAATCGCCACCTTCACACGGTTCGCCTCCGACCCGACGGCTGGTCGCTCCTCCTTGGAAAGTTTCCCCAGCCCGGCAAAGACCAGCATGAGCGGCGAACTCCGTCCGACGTTTGCCACACGCCAGGCGTCCAGCGCGGACTGGTCTGTGATCGAATTCAACGATTCCAACGCGGTCTTTTCGATCTCTTTCAATTGTTCGAGCATTCGTGCCTCCAATATTTCTTTTCCGTCTTTGCGAGGGCGTTAGCCCGAAGCAATCTCCAACTTTGAGGAAGATTGCTTCGTCGCTCACTATCGTTCGCTCCTCGCAATGACGTAAATTTACAAACAAAAACCTCCCGTCCACAAATGGGACGGGAGGGAAATTCCCGTGGTACCACCCAAATTAATCACTTATGAAGTGACTCACTTAGCGCTGACTAACATCAGCCTCCCTTGTAACGCTGGGACTGCGTCCTGCACTACCGACGTTCAACGTTTGACGTGTAACGTGTTCACGCATGAGGCTCGAGAGGGAACTTCGACTGGTTTCGGGCGAATGGGACTTTCAGCACTTGCGTCCCATCTCTCTGGCGGCTTCCTCCAGTCTACTTTCCTCTGTCATTGCCTGTATTCGATTGGACTCGCCTGTTGAGCTTTATTATCTGCGAAATCGAAAGGGTGTCAAGGGATGGTTTTATTCCGCCAGGATTTGTACAGACTCACTCCAAAAAGGATAAATCCAAGCGGCGTGGTGATCAGGTACAGGATCCAGTTTGTTTGCCATTGCAGGTTTAAAGACAGGGCAACCCAGTACACAAGGATACCCGTTGCCGGTAAAGCCATCAAACTGAAAAATTTCCGGGGTGGAATGCGTTCTGTGAACTCGTTAAGCATCGAGGCACCGATATCATTCAGGCGGTTTCGACGAAGACCGAAATACACCAATCCCAACAGGATCGGCAGAACCACAATCGCCACGGGTTCTGCGGGGACAGCCACGAACAAGAAGTACATGCCGAACAATACAGAAATAAGAATTGTCACCCAACGATTTGGACGGAACGGTTCCGATACGCTCCAGTTTGCCAGCCAGTAGGCAAGGATAACAAGACCGGTAGTTGCCAGGGAGAAGGTTGCGAAATCTGTCACGGAAGAGATGCCTCCATCGGGCTCGAGCCACCAGGCAATCGCCCAAAGCCCGTAACAGGCCCCGATAACGGCGGACAGTTTCAAGGTCAGGAAGGAGGCGGGGGAGAGAAATGACTTTTGCAGGGCGTACCATCCGATCCATACTGTGATGAGGGCATGCCAGGCAAGTCCGGTAAAGGAGATGGAAAGCGGAAGGGATTCGTAGGTGGTCTGCACGATGACCCCTTCTGCCAGCCAGCCGAAAGCCGCGCTTGCGAGAAACAACCCCCAAATGTTCCTGATCGTGAAAAACGAAAGCGTGCCGAGGAAGAGGTATGCCAGCAGGGAATAGGCGATCCACGCGCCCACCCATGAACCCAGCGAATCATCCGGGCGGATACGCGCCCAAAAGAGATGCTCTGAAAAATAAACGAAGATGTATCCTGTCGCCAGAACGAACAGGATGTTTTTAAATATCCTCATATCAACGGGTGCAAGATGTGGTGAATGACAATAGGAAGGTCAGTTCAAGACCTCGATGTTCGGCTCCAGCGGGATACGGTCGATCAAATCCAGAAAATCCGCGTCGGTCACTTCCGATTGAGGCTTGTCCATGAGAGCAAGCAACGTTGCTTCCATCACGTTCGTGCCAAAACTACGACCTTCCAGCCGCGGCGTGACGGTGACGAGGATATGCAGGTTGCGTTTTCGCAACTCTTCAACATTCTTTGAAGTGGTGGTGTTGGTGACAATGATCTTGCCGGTCAGGTCATCGGGCATATACTGGCGGATCTGGATGAAATCGCCGCCCAGGACCGTCGCCTGTTGGTAATACTTGTCCCACTTTTGTTGCGGCGGTTTATCCTGCTCGGAGCCGAGGGCATAGAACCAGGAGAACGGCAGGTTGGTAATGACAGGTAACAATGTCGCCGCGATCAGGCGCACCGTGGATAGTTTCTTCACCGGGATGGGTATCCCCAACGCGAACATCAGGTCGCCGATGGTCAGGTCGAGACCGGCATCCACCATCGCTTCACCCATGCCGTAGCGGTCCACGGCGGTGGTGAGCAGAGCGGGCATACCTTTGAGGGTTTTGTTCTCTTTTTCGTTCAGGTGTTTCTCAAGGGCTTGGAAGGCGCGGCGTTCGAGAATCCCTTTTACGCCGTTGCCATCGCCGATCTTGCTGACCTTCACCGCGCGGCGGATACGGCTGACATCGCGGAAGTAATACCGCCTCTTCCCCACCCGTAGGAAGAATTCCACGCCGCCCACACCGAAGGCATCCACTTTGCCGTCCATATCGGCATAACGTTGTACTGCCTTTTCGAAATCGCCGTCTGTGCCCTGGCGGGATAGTTCACATTCCTGACCGAGAAATACGTGCTTTGTGGTATGGTCACGCGATGACGACCCCACACTGATGGAAAGAATTTTTTTCATGATGCCTCCAAATGGGTTAACACGAACATTTTCAGAACGTGACGGATTGCGCTCTTTAACGGCGTACCCCGCCATCGCAGGCGGGGCAGCCAATAGACCAACTCAGAGGGAGGAGAGAGTTTGTATACAAAGCAGGCGTTTTTTGTTCGCCCACTCAGTTTTACGAAGGTTTGACATCGGGGTTCGTGCCGCACCAGGCACAAACCATTTTGTCCATTTTGTTGCATTCCATGGCGTTGGAACAACGGCTTGCGATCACTCGCGGGGGCTGGTCGGGAAGCTGGTCGGACGGATAGACAACCTGATTCTCCAGCGCAATTTCATGACCAACGTGCTCGCAATAGCGGATCTTGCTGATCTTCCACTTTTTCTGAGCCATAGTGACACCTCCAGTGTACGGGCGGCATTGTAAGGCAAGTAAATGACGCCTGCCAGTGACAGGCGTCACAAATAGTTGTGACAATCCGCCTATTGTGGACAAGACTTGACCGAATTATTTTTGAGCGAGTTTATAGACCCCGCCGCCATCACCTACGAGATAGACTTCTCCACCGGTATCCTGCCCGAAGGATGTGATGTTGACATCCGTGTCAAACAGACGTTGAACCTGCCAGCCGCTATCAGACTTGATCAATCCCCAGACAAATCCCGTGCAATAATCACCGTAGAGATAGATACCGTTCCACTCGGTCATAGCGCCGCGATAGACATACCCGCCAGTGACGGAACAACCGCCTTCGGCGTGGCTGTATTCCGCGACAGGTTCTGTCAAACCGGCAGGTGCTTTTCCTTCGAACTCGTGCGCACCTTCGCGGAAGTCCCAGCCAAAGTTGACTCCGCCCGGGGAACCTGCAGGCAGGAAATCGATCTCCTCCCAGGTACCCTGCCCTACGTCGCCAATGTACAGGTCGCCGGTCTGTTTGTCGAAGGACATACGCCACGGATTGCGCAGTCCGTATGCCCAGATCTCGTTGTCAAACGGGTTATCAGCAGGGATGGAATATGGATTACCGTTGTTGACATCGATGCGTAGTATCTTTCCGAGCAGGGTGTTCAACGATTGACCGTTGCCCAATGGGTCACCCCCTGCGCCGCCATCGCCCAGACCGGCATAGAGATAACCATCCGGTCCGAAGGCAAGGACACCGCCGTTGTGATTCGGGAAGGGCTGATCGATACGCAACAAGTTGACTTCGCCTGCCGGATCTGCAATATTCGGATCACCTGAAACCTGAAAACGGGAAATGAACGTATCCCCTCTCCTGCCTGTGTAATTGACGAAGAAATATCCGTTCTGCGCGTACTGCGGGTGAAATGCCAGCCCGAGCAAGCCCATTTCGTTGGAACCATCGTTGACGCGCTCTTCGATGTTCAAAAACGGAGTTTCGATCCATCCTCCGTTTTCGATGATGTGGATGTGACCGATTTTCTCGACCACGAACAAACGACCTGAGCCGTCAGGTTGCAGGTCAACAGGACGGTCGAGATTGGATGCGATCAGTTGCCAGGTGTAATTATCGGAATTCGGGAATGTGCCTGCATCCGGAGGTGGCGGAGGTAATTCGGTTGCAGGTACATCTGTCGGTACAGCGGTGTTATGAATCGCTGTCGGCGGGGCAAAGGTCGGTAAAACGGGGTCAGGTGTCGGCGTGGGAGGAAGCGGGGTATTCAATCCGCTACATGCAAGAATGGGTAATATCAGCAGGATCAAGAAACGCTTCATCTGCCTATTTCATGTCCGTCGATTCGGCGTCGATCACATCGTCCGTATCGTCCACGTTGCTTTGCAACTCGCTCTTGATTTCCCCGACCACATTGGGCGGGCAGAGTTCCACGAACAGGTTTGTGCCGATCCAGAGGATCGCCGCATCGTCCAGAACGCCGATCACCGGCAGGATAACATTAGGCGCGAGGTCCACGGGGGAAATGAGGTAAGCCAGCGACGCGATCGGGAGCAGTTTCAAAAAGAAACTTACACGGCGGTCGCTCATCAACCGTCCGATCAACTTCAAACGCAGGACAAAATCGCGCAACATGCCGCCCTGCGGAACCATCAACTTTCTAGAGTTTTTGTCAGCCATGAGAATCTCCTTGTGTAATGTGATTATACCCGTCACGTGCATTTCACAAACAACTCCACTTAATATACGAAAAGAAACTGCGCCGGTTTCCAAGTAAAATACCTGCATGCCTTATTTGATCGATGGACATAACCTGATCCCCAAGTTGGGACTGCGGTTGAATTCGATGGATGATGAAATGGAACTCGTTGCCATCCTTCAGGAATTTTGCAGGATGGAACGCAGGCAGGTGGAAGTCTTTTTTGACGGAGCGCCGGCGCCTCATGCCGGGATCCGCAGGCTGGGCACCGTTACCGCACATTTTGTGCCGCTGGGAACGACAGCCGATGAAGCCATTCGCAAGCATTTGAAGAAGATGGGGAAAAGTGCCAGGAACTGGACCGTCATCTCCTCCGACAGACAAGTGCAAGCCGATGCGCGTGCAGTGCAGGCGGAGGTTATTTCATCGGACGCCTTCGCGGTGACGCTCAAGCAGGCGCGCAACGCTGCACCCAAACCGACAAACGAACGCAAACTTTCCTCCCAGGAAGTGGATGATTGGTTGAAATTATTCGAGGAACGAAGACATAAATAAGCGACAGAAAAGTTGTCTGATAAATTAGGACTATTTGTATCGAATTTCTAATCAATTTTTAATGTTATGGGAAATGTTCGGGAGTATATTAAACTCATCGACACCTGCCCTCCCCTTTATTGGTATTAGGTGTCTAACCGTCATCCATGTTCAGCATGTCCCCCCCATGCTGACAGGGTGACGGTTTTTATTTTCAGGATCAGACCTGGGTATAGAAACCCGTCAGGTCTTTGGCAAGAGACTATAATTCGCACATGAAGACTGTCTATACTTTCGTTCCATCCCCAAGCCATGTGTATCCCGATCATCCTGAACGACCTGCGCGGTTTGATATATTGAAGCCGCGCCTAAAAACATTCGACGCGGAGTTGATTGAAGCCAAACCCGCGACGCGCGAAGAGATCGCTTTCGTTCATAACCCAAAACTGGTTGCCGCGCTGGAAAAGGTCTGCCGTGAAGAGGCACCCGGCATCATTGACTACGCCCCCACGTATGTGACTCAAACCACATTCGACGATGCACTGCTCGCCGCAGGCGGAGTCGTCACCTGCTCGCGTGCGGTGATGAACGGTGACGCAAGGAACGCGTTCGCCATCGTCCGCCCACCGGGGCATCACGCGGAACCGGATCACGCCATGGGATTCTGCATCTTCAACAATATCGCCATCGCGGCACGCGACGCGCTCGAAAACGGACTGGAACGCGTGATGGTCATTGACTACGATGCTCACCACGGCAACGGCACGCAAGCCGCATTCTTGAACGATGAACGTCTTGCATTCGTATCCGCACATCAATGGGGAATTTATCCCGGCACTGGCTGGATCGAAGACGCGCCTCATGCAAAGGGGAGAATCGTGAATGTCCCACTGCCTGCCTATGCGGGAGATAAAGTGTATGAGCACGTTGCGGATACGATCTTCAAACCCTTTGTCGAATCATTCAAGCCGCAGATGATCTTTGTCTCGGTGGGCTTCGATGCGCACTGGAATGACCCGATCACGTCGCTGGGACTTTCCACAGCTGGATATTTGATGCTGGCAAAGAAAGTTGTTGCATTAGCAGAGGAACATTGCGATGGGAAGATCGTCTTTGTGCTCGAAGGCGGCTATGACCCGGTCAACGTGGCAAACGGAGCGGAAGCGGTCTTCATAGCGGGGACAGGCAATGGGGAGTCGGAGGCGCGTGATCCAAGTCCGCACAGGGAACCGGACTGCGAGTCGCGCATCGAAGAGGTCCGTCAGTGGAACGGATTCCAAAAGTAGAAAAGGAGCATTCAATGAAACGACTGTTGACATTCATCGCAATTTTGAGTCTCGTCTCGATCTCGTGCAAGGCGCTCAGCAATCTGGGAACGCCGACCACCGAGCCCACTACCACGCCGACAACCTCTTCAAACCCGGGAGACACCCCAGCGCCGCCGACGGAACCATCCACGAAAATACCGGATATGGAAAAAAGATTGAAGGAACTGGGCGGCAAACCCTGCCCCGCTTCTTCCGATTTTACGTGCGTGACGATCACCGTGCCGCTCGATCACTTTGACCCTGCCAACACCGAAACGATCGACGTAGTCTTTGCGGTATCGCCCGCCTGGGGTGAACGAAAAGGGATGTACGTGCAAGCCGCCCCCGGCGGACCCGGCGGTGAGGGAATCAGTTTTGCCGCCCCGTATTATTTCCCCACCAGCATTTTGGAAAACTACGATATCGTCTTTTTCGATCAGCGCGGCTTGGGACTTTCCAACCCGCTCGAATGTAAGAGCGCCTATGCCAAATACTATCTTGGCTGGTTGAATGCGAACGACACCATCGGTGAAGAGGGATTCGACACACCGCAGGAACAGAAGACCGCCATTGATACCGCCAAATCTTTCGTGAATGAATGTGTCTCCGAAATTGGAATCGACCCTGCCAAACTGCAATTCTTCAAGACCGAGCAGGTGGCGGAGGATATCGAGTCCTTCCGGCAGGCGATCGGCGACGACAAGTTCATGCTGTACGGCGTCAGTTACGGGACTTCGGTGGCGCAGACCTACGCCCGCGCCCATGCGGATCACCTCTCCGGCTTGATCGTAGACGGCACACAAGACACCACACAATCCGGTGATGAGATTGCCTTTTCTCAAATGGATGCGTTCAACATGGTTTTATTGGAAGTATTTAAAGCCTGCGATGCGGATGCCGCCTGTTCCAAAGGCATGGGCGGAAGTTCGCAAGGCGCATACGATGAACTTGCACAGAGACTCGCCAGGGCGCCAATCGAGTACCAACTCAGGCTGGCGAACGGCGCCAAGATCAAGAGCACCTTCACCCTGAACATGCTCGATTTTACGGTCTCGTATCAGTTATACGGGGTCAACAGCCGCTTCGATCTGATGCGCGCCATCGCCGCCGCCAAAGCCGGTGACATGAATCCGCTGGCAGAGTTATTCTATGGTGTGAGCAACATCGACCCGGAAACCGGGGAATATCTGGGCGATTCCAGTTTCTCGGACACAATGTATTACGTGGTCTGGTGCAGTGACGATGCCTACTACAACGGCACGCCCGACGAACGCGAAGCAAAACTCCTGCAGGAAGGACAAAGGCTGAATGGCACAGTGCCGCGCCTCGATCTGGATGTCCTGCAACTGGGGCTGACCTGTCCCTTCTGGCCCGGTTCCCCATCCAGCCACGAGAACCTGCCGCCGTTGAAAGCCGAAGGCGTGCCGACCTTTGTGCTTAACGCCACGCTCGATCCTGCCACGCCCTTCCATGAAGGCAAGACCGTCTTCGAAAATCTCGCCGACGGCTACCACATCTATGTGCCGGGCGGGGAACACGGCATCTTCTTCTCAGGACAGGATTGTCCCGTTCGATATATCGAAGATTTTCTCGTGGACGGGAAATTACCCGACCAGCGCGAGATCGTCTGCGATTGGGGCGATGCCATCATCGGTCAGTAGTACATCTGTCGCTTACCTTCCGCGGTGAATTTTGTATAATTGCCGCATTCATCAAAAGGAGCATTCATGGGACGCAGACGAACTCTTGGTTATATTCAAAACGAGTGGACTTGCCCGAACTGTAGTACGCGCAACAAGGGCGGGACGAAAACTTGTGAAAACTGCGGCGCGCCGCAACCGGAGAACGTGCAGTTCGAACTCGGCGCAGACCAGAAATTCGTGACCGACCAGGAACAGGTCAAAGCCGCGCAGGCGGGAGCAGATATCCACTGCGGATTCTGCGGCACGCGCAATCCTGCCACGGCAGAGACCTGCTCACAGTGCGGCGGGGATTTGAAGGAGGGCAAGGCGCGTGAATCCGGACGAGTGATGCAGTCGCCTCCTCCTCAACCAAAAGTTGTCACGTGTACCCGATGCGGGATCGAAAACCCGGGCGCCAACCCCACCTGCTCGAACTGCGGAGCCCCGTTACCGAAAGCACATGCGGCTCCAGCCTCCGCTCCCGCTCCAAAGCCCGCGACAGGAATACCGCTCAAACCTGCAGCACAGCCAAAGCAAAATAAAATGCTGATCGGCTTGATCCTGGGTGCGCTTGCCATATGTTGTGTGGTAGGCGCCATCGTGTTCCTGCTCCCTTCGCAGTCCGTTGAAGCCACCGTGACCGATGTCTACTGGCAGACCAGCGTGCCGGTGCAGGAGATTCAGGCTGTCAGTTATTCGAACGAGAGAGGCAATCCACCTTCAGATGCGTATGATATTTCGTGCACGACCAAGAATGAGGAAACTTGCACGCAAAAAACGGTTGACAAAGGGAATGGCTACTCTGAAGTAGTGGAAGAATGTACAACGGACTCCGTGCAATACTGCGATTACACCATTGACGAATGGAAGACCATCCAGACCTATACACTCGAAGGCAACGACCTGTATCCCGTGTATGAAAGCCCGAACTACTCCAGCGACCAGCGTCTCGGTCCGCAATCAGAGGAATTCTCTGTCACTTTCTCTACTGAAAGAGGCAATAAAACCTATAAACCCGATTCCGTCAGCGAATTTCAGCAGTTCGAGATGGATAGTATCTGGACGCTGAAACTGAATTTGCTTGGCGGCGTGGTGGGAGTGGAGCCGTAAGTCATCCAACCGCCTGAACGAAAACTCTTGACACCTGTTCAGGAGTTTATTCTTTATAATCACTGCATGAACAAAACAGTAGCGATCATTGGCGGCGGGCCGGCTGGCTTAATGGCGGCAGAGGTCATCAGTGTGCGCGGCGTGAAGGTGGATGTATATGATTCCATGCCTTCGGTCGGGCGCAAACTTCTTATGGCGGGCAAAAGCGGATTGAACATCACGCACTCAGATCCATTCGATGTGTTTGCTTCGAGATACGGAAAACGAAAAAATTACATTGAGCCATTGCTCAAAGTTTTCGGCTCCGACCAACTCCGTGAATGGGTGCATGGCTTGGGCATTCAAACTTTTATTGGGACTTCGGGACGAGTCTTTCCCACTGGCATGAAAGCGAGTCCGTTATTGAGGGCATGGCTCAAGCGGCTAAACGCCTCAAACGTGACCTTTCACCTGCGTCACAAACTGACAGCGATTCTCCCCGACAATTCTCTCCGCCTTGTCACACCCGATGGCGAGGTGACGGTCAAAGCCGATGCGGTCATCCTTGCCCTCGGCGGCGGGAGTTGGCGCAGACTCGGTTCAAGCGGAGAATGGGTTGATTGGCTGAGACAGGCTGGGGCGGAGGTCGAAGCATTCCGTCCATCCAATTGCGGATTCGATGTGGCGTGGTCTGAACACTTCCGCGAGAAGTATGACGGGCATCCCATCAAGTCTGTGATCCTTTCGTTCGGGGAGTTTCGTCAACAGGGTGAGTTCATCGTGACAAAGGAAGGCGTGCAGGGAGGCTTGATCTACGCGGCGTCGGCGATGATGCGCGATGAGATTTACGCGAACGGCAAGGCGATTATGTATTTGGATTTGCATCCAGATCGAACGCTGGAATGGCTGGTGGATAAATTATCGCGACCACACGGGAAACGTTCACTCGCCAGTTATCTCGAAAAGTCGCTGGGCATTTATGGTGTGAAGGCAGGGCTGTTGCGCGAGTTTGTACCGAAGGAAAATTTCACAAATGCAGAACGACTTGCTGGCTTCATCAAAGCGTTACCTGTGCCGTTGGTCGCGCCGCGTCCGCTCGATGAAGCGATCAGCAGTGCAGGCGGAGTGATGTTTGAATCGCTGGATGAGCACTTGATGCTTCGCACCGTGCCCGGCGTTTTTTGCGCAGGCGAAATGCTCGATTGGGAGGCGCCCACCGGCGGCTACTTGATCACAGCCTGCATGGCAAGCGGATTCGCGGCAGGTCACGGCGCACTGAAATGGCTGGGCGAATCATAATGTCTCTTCCCCCGCAAGCCATATTCGGTGACATGGCCCTGCCGAACACGCGCCTGCATTACGTCAAGGCAGGGATGGGCGCGCCGCTCATCATCGTCCCTGCGACAGTTTCGTTGATACGCCAATGGCTTCCGCTGACACAGTTCATGGGTCAGCGTTTCACCAGTTATTTTTTCGAATTGCCCGGGCATGGGGGGTCAACTCCGTACCCTGAAAAATTCAAAAGCCAGTTCGTGCCCAGAACCGTGGAAGAATTCGTAAATAATTTGGGGTATGACAAGTTCAATCTAATGGGTTTTTCGTTCGGGGGCTTGCTGGCTTTGCGGACTTTGGAACACCTGCAAGACCGAATCGAAAAAGTGATTTTGCTCTCGCCTTGTGTGAGCCGACGGGCGTTGAAATGGTCAATGGCGAGACAATGGGCATTCAAAGCTTCGATCAAAGCGATGAAAAATCAACGGCTTCTGCAAGGCATCCATTACGTGATGAACATGTGTTCGCTTACACGTTGGATGAGATCTTCCAAACGGAATACGAATACACCGGCGCACCGTTCAAAATCCCCTGCTACTTCGGCATGTCAGTCAATGACGATATATTGGAGTATGGTCTCACCGAACAGATCGTGCAAAGACACTTTCAGCAGATCACGATCCAGCAGTTCACACATCCATATCACCAACCGCCCGAACCGCCGACGTTCGAGTGGCTAAATCGTGAGTTCGGTCAATTTTTGAGGATGATCGCATAGAGCTTAATTTTCGCTTCGCATTGGATTCTCATTCGGGTAAGAGCACAAGAGCGTATCAAGATACCCCACCCCGCAGAAATACGGACAGATCGAAACGTTCTTGACCGCACATCTATGCGTCGTCATCCCCTCCGCCTGATTCCATGGGCAAATATCCTGTTCCCATGCAATACTTCCCTGCGGGCTTGCCAGGTCGATATCCATGTTCGCGCCTTTGAGTTTCTGGATTTTCTGATTCATAGCCAAGTCTCACCTCAGGGGATTAACGCCTGCAACAGATCTTCCCGCCACGCTTTGACATTCGGATCATACGCCCCGAAACCTGATGCCATTTCCCAATACGACCACGCAAACCTGTGACGTTCCGCTTCGCCCCGCACAAATTCCGTCCAGCGGACACGTGAGTCTTGCGGGGCACGCGAATAGGCGCCAAACTCCCCCAGCAAAATGCGGATGTTTCCATGCCGCTGCGCCCAATCCGCAACCGAGTCAAAGTGACTGGTGATCTCGACTCTCTGGGCATCGGTCGCATCCCAGGTGGTGCCAAGCCACTTCTGTGCTTCATCCCCAGCCCACTCCGCTCCCTGATGCGTGAACTGGAACGGTGAATAGTAATGGAATGTGACGATGAGATGTTCATCATCCGGCACATCCAGCGTGGACAGCCAATCGTACGCGTTCCAACTCGCAGGACCAACAACCACATCACGAACGGGATTTGTTTCGCGTACAACCGCCAAGGCTTCCACAAGGTATTGATTCCATAGCGGCGCATTGAATTCACCGTTTGGCTCATTGAACAACTCGAAGATCACATTCGATGGAGAATCCTTGTAATGCTCCGCGATCTGCCGCCAGAGACCGAGAAAACGATCCTTGTGACTCCACGGGTCCCAAGCCATCTCCTCATAGTGATGCATGTTGACGATGATGGTTAAGTCCCGTTCCAGCGCCCAGTTGATTACCTGATCCACGCGGGCAAAGAATGCAGGGTCAATGGTGTAAGGCCACTCCGCTTCGGCATGAGTACTCCATCGCACCGGCAAACGGACAAAGTCAAAGCCTGCTTCTTTCACGAGATCAAAATATTCTTCTTGAACGGTCAGTCCCCATTCGCCTTCGTTGGGAGATTCGAGCATGTTGCCGAAGTTGATTCCGCGTTGTAACTTCGATGCAGGGATGGGTGTATTTGTAGGAGTCACAGGGACCTCCGTAGAAGTGGGTGTGGCGAACAGCTCTCTATCGTCTGTAGCTGTTGGCGTCGTATAGTTTTGATTACAGGCCGAGAGGATGAGTAGAAGAGCTAGAACGGAAAAAAGAAACCGTTTCATTTTTAGATTCCGATCAATCCTTTGAGATTTTTCCCGTTAGGTAACATCCACTTCAACACGTTTTGGATCATCTTGTCCCAATACGCCCAGGCATGTTCACCGGGTCCTTCTTCGTAGGTATGGTCGAACGGTAATTTCTGCACCGCGTCGCGGAAGCGGATGTTATCGGCATAAAGAAAATCCTCCGTGCCGCAGCATTGATAGAGCCGCGGCTTGATCGGAGCTTTGGCAACTTTTCTGGCAAGTGCGAACAGGTCATGTTGACTACCGGGCACTTTACTCAAATCTCCAAAGACATTACGCATTCCCACAAGCCAGGCTTTGTTGGCAGGGTCGTTATGTGCCTTAACCACTTCGCGGATATCCACTGCACCAGAAAGGGACGCGGCTGCGGCGTATCGTTCTGGATAGGTCAACGCGAGTTTGAAGGCGCCGTACCCGCCCATGGATAGTCCCGCCACAAAATTATCTTCGCGTATGGATGATAACGGGAAAATATTCTGCACCACGGCAGGGATTTCATCGCTGATGAATGTCCAATATTTCCCGCCATGTGCCATATCCATATAAAAACTCAGGTTGGCGGAAGGCATTTTTGCTTTTCGTTTCGGCGAGTGATCGCTGTGGCAAAAGTACAACCATCGTATTGCGTACCCCCAGCACTTCGGAAAAGAAATTGACTTCGTTGAGGATCATGATATTTCTCCCGTCATTGCGAGGAGCCCGTAGGCGGCGAAGCAATCTCCATCGCCAGGTTGGGGATTGCTTCGCCTTTGGTTTCGATACAGGCGAGAAGAACACTACCCTACTCAACCAACAGGCTCGCAATGACATATAAAATCTATCCCAATTTCCCCACTGCCTTCTCTACCTCTTCCAATATCTCACCAGACTTCACAAGTTTCTTCATCGCATTGTGATCGTCATACAACGGCAATCGCAATATCAAGAGTGGACAATTTTATTGCCCACTCTTGATATTTGGTATCAAAGTTTCAAACCACCCTTTTCGACCAGTTCCATCAGTGTGTTATCAAGGTATTAAAGCCGTCACATTGCCCCATGCTTGATACCCAGGATTGGGTTTATATGTGGCGGGATTTTTTACTTTGAGTACGACCAGTGTATAAACGTTACCTTCCAGGTTTCTTCCTTTCATGCTCATATTGGTGGTAACGATAACGCCAATGAAATTGGGAAGCGACTTCGGAGGATTACCCGCATTAGCAGGCGGGCTGTACCATTTGTCCCCGCTTACGGTGCTGGCATATCCCTTGAAGCTGGCAACGCCCCTGAAGGAAGTGCCCGTTACCTGCTTCCACCACTGGCTTCCCCAAAATTGATATGCCTGACCCATTTTCACATTACCCGATTTTCCTCCCCAGATCACAAAATTGGTTGGCTTGTAAACGTAGATGGGTCCCATACTGTCCGTTGACGGCAGGTAATAGGGACTGCCCGCGTAATTGACCGTTAAGTAATGTTCCCCGTTCGGTAAAACGACTTGCGCAATACCAAGTTCATTGGTTATGGCGGATATCGAGATATTCCCTGAAGTGAATGTCACCGTCTCATTGGCAATGGGTGTACCATCGTAATCTTCCTGCAGAAGAGCCTCAATCGGCTCACCTTCGGCTACAGCCGCGGGCGAGATGATCGTAAGGCGCGTCGGAGCCGGTTGAACTTCCAGACTGAAATTGACTTCAGTAGGTTGATAGAGATACCTGAGATCATCGATCGGCGAAAGAGGATCCGTGGCTACCGTCATTAAAGAATTGGTATATGGGAAGGGTGTGGTGATCGCGGGGAAAGGTCCACTAGCCAGCGAGATCGTGGGGGTTTGATAAATGTCCAGCGTACCATGGAGGGCATTCAAATCGAAGTAAATGCCCATATTTATGTCGGGGACATACCAGAAATTATCAAACTTTGTTTCTATGTTGAGGGAATCAGGACGGATGATGATTTCCTGGTCTGGTCCGGTAAATTCCATATACTGGCTGCTAAGTAAACTGCTTCCAATGGCTTCCACCCTGGCATTAAAGGGCTGACCGCTCAATCCAAGATCTTCACATAGATCAACGGAGATGAGTGATATGGGTGTATCGGGTATCTCAATACCACCCAGACTCGGACAAGTCACTTCTTCAATATCCAGTGTTTGACCCGGCAAGGGAGCCGCTCCATCAGATTGATGCAACATGGATGGAATTAACCCAAGCCAGACAGTGCCCAGATCGCTGCATCCCCCAATAGAGCAAAAGTCGACGTTTATACCAAAGTCGATCCCCAGTCCACCCCAAAAGGTGGAGTCATTTGGCGTGGCTGGCAGGGGTTGAACATTTAATGTCACTGGACCGGGAATATGATAGGTAAGATCGCTCGCTGTCGCTGAGAATTGGAAGGGAAAAGCAAATCCCCAGCCTCCCAAAGCGGCGACATAGGCAAATCGATCGATCACAAAGCAACCAACCAATGGACAGCTAAATGGAACGTCAGGTATGTTAATGTCATCGGATGCGGAAGGACCACCCCAACATCCCTGGAAATCCTTAATAGTGGGATCAGCATCATAGTCCAGATCCTGTCCCATACAGAGAGACAATGTGTCACTTGCGGCTGGAGAGGTAATACCGGGCAGGATCGGTTCTGAATATGGATCCTCGGCATATGGTTCATAGTTCTCAGGCGGGCTCGCCAATGTGCTCAAATCAATGACACGGGTTGCCTTCAAACTATTCCCTGTCAGCCTGCCGGAGACTACGACTTTCATGCCGATCAGGTTGTCCGAAAGCGCAATCTGTTCGCCATCCACAAAGATCGCGGTCTCACCGTCGGTGATCACCTGCAAATGATTACCTGGATAACCAATCGAGAGTTTATGCTCCACATGCCGGACTTTGACATCCTTTCCCGGTTTGAATTCGAGAGCCTCCTGTTTAATGGACAAGGTATGTCCATGCACAGCGAGCACTTCGCCCAGGGTGGCATATGTTTTGTCAGGTTGCAGGAGTGGATTCGCGCTGGGATTTTCTGCCATGACGGGTGCAGCCGCGCTAAATTGACTGCATACCACGATCAGCGTAAGCAATAGGGAAACAAAGCGTTTCATTTTGTATCTCCTTGGGTGGGTGAAAAAGAAAACACTACCCATTCGGGTCGATCATCAGCGAG
>JBFYRY010000060.1:0-15443 GCA_041302025.1 Chloroflexota bacterium
CCCTTGTTTTCGTACGATTGCCAGTTGTTCGCTTGTTCCTTTTCGTCTCATGCCACTATTATGGCATACTTTATGACTTTCTTATTTCAATATTCAATAAATAATCCCTGATAGGATGGAATATATTGTCATGTGCTGTTTTATAAATCGCGATCTGGGCATCCTTTTCGGATCGATAGTCATAGTTCCTCAAATTAAATTCAATAACTGACATGAGAACGTCGCTCATCCTTACGCCATTGAGGTAGATCATGTCATTCATATCATTCATCGATAAGTTGTAACCGAAGGCACTTAATACTTTTGCGTAATCATCCGGTGTCGCGCCTTTCGGAGCTCGTCTGATAAACGGCTGCCTCCCATCCTCTTCGGCCCAATGGATCAGACTGCCAAAACTAATTTTGTTGGCATCTGTCAGTTCCTTTGAGAATGTTTGCCACTTCTGCGCACATGTGCCCTTTTCATACTTGCCCGATTGTTTACTCCACTGATCCCAGGCAACGAGTCCCTCCTGACCGAGTGAATATAACGACATGCCCACTTCCAACCACTGTTGATAGTCGTCTACGCGTTCCTGTTTCAATGCGTTCAGTGCACTGAGTGCGATCACCAGGTCACCCGCCTCTTCCTTGGCCGGGCGTGTTTTATGCGCTGGGGCTGCTGCCGGCTCTTGTTTTTCTGTCCGACCGTTCACCCGTGACAGTATCCACTCAGGCAGTTCTTGAATTGGGGTATCAGCTGGGGAGAACTCAAACGTATACCGATCTTTTGTTTTGCTGGGAGGGACTAGGACATAACCACCTTTTGCACGGATATCCAATCCCGAGCCAAGAACATTTGTCCCTGACTTGATGATATGCCCGGCCGGGTATTTAAAGTACAGCTGACTACCTCCTCCTCCGGTCCTGACCGTCACGGTTTCAATCGGCTCTGAATGCTCCTCCCGTAATTGTTCCCACGCCAAAAAGCCGTTGACATTCTTATCCTCGTGTTTGTCGATATCAATTACAACCAGATCCGTACCACCCTCACTTTGGGGACCTGTTGGAATCGCCCAGTTTGCCTCGGGATATTTTTCATGCCATGCCTTGATCTGACCTATGTCGAGGGATGCGTCATAAAAACCATGTTTGGTTAATGGTTTCTTATCGGCTCCGCAGGGGAATAACGGCCAGCCCCGTTTCAGGTAGTATGCTAGATTCTTTAACTTGATGGTTGATTCCATAGTTGTTTTGGGGAGGGCGGTATTATCACCCTCCCCTCTTGAACTGTTACACTGGCGCTTCAGTTTCGAATTCTTCGAGAGCTTGGTTGACTTCCTCGGGACTCTTCTGCTGTTGCGTGCGGTATGGCTTGATGGATTCAATGTTGTCATATCCCGCGCCGTTATTGCCGGCTTTCCTTCCAATCACCAACACGCATTTTTTCCAGCAGATCGTCAGAGTCAAAAGTGTAGTCCGCTGGGATCTTTCCCAGGAGTGCCGCTGTCCATGCGTATAATTTGGACTTTGGACTGAACTTCCGGCTACACCATGCGTACAGTTGTTTTCCATCATCGAAGCCTTGGAACGGTTCGAGTTGAAACTTGAATTTCAACTGCGGACCGAATTCTCCAGTTTCCGCCTCGATGGCTTCAATGGTTGCCGGGTAAATCCCTTCCGGAACCGGCTCGTACTTGGTTTGCGAAATTTTTATGGACATGTTATCCTCTTTCTATCTAGGTTTTGTTCGACGGCCCGTTACGGGCATTGTAAGAACCGGTGGTTTTAGGTTATGATATCGATAGTCCCTCCTTCCCATTCCGGTTGGACGGGTCTAACTTAGGCTCGCTGGCAGGCGAGCCTTCGCGTTTAATCACGGTTCGATTCTCCGTGGGGAATGGCACATTACCGGCTTTGCTTTTCTCTTGCTCTTGGCGTAAGGCAAGCCCACGCAGATAGGCAAGCCGAAGTATTTCCACAATGGGATCTTCCTGAGGATTAACCGGTAACATTCTGCCCTTCTTGTGTTGATGAACGATTTGGGGTAGCAAGCTCTTCATCTCCCAGGAGCCCGAGCTGGGTTAGCTCCTGCTCAATAATCCAAGCAGCTTGTTGACGAACATCTCTAAACTCTCGCCTTGCCAAGACTCTTAGAGCCTCGAGACACTTGTCATCTAGTCGAATTGGTATTCGTATCACTCTGCCTCCAAATAAAAAATCAGGATGTGCAAACATATTGCACATCCTGATTTTCCAGATAAGAGAGACAACTTAGTGTCTTTTAGAGACATTTTAGAGACAGTTAAGAGACAGTTCTTGGTTTATATCTCCCGTGTGGTCCGGGATCTTTGTCTATAACTTCGCGCTCATATGCGTCTTTCAATATTCTATCGAATGTCTTTTTATCTAATTCGCTAGCATTCTCAGATAAAAATTCATCTTTAGTTTGCCGTGGAATATACGGACGGTTTACCCATTGCCGGCAGAGACCATCATATTTACTAACTGCAATTCGGGTGTTTTTGACCCTTTCAGTATTCGGTTTTGACGCCAAAATGACTTCACTCTGGTTCATGTTTAAGGCTGTATCATCCAATGGCTGTGCTGATGTAACAGATGAAGTCTCTAGTTTACTGCTACGACTTGGTTTCGTAATTGCAAGCCCAACTTCCATAATCTGCCCCTCGATTACGCCAAGTATTTCATCAAACTCTGACAGTTTCCGTTCGTGGACTCTTTTTCGCCAATCCTGGAATTCTGCCATCGCCTGTGTGCGAAGTTCTAAATCATGTAAACCGTATTTGTTCCATCCATAATCCACTTCTTTTTCGGAATGAGCCAACTGGAAAAGTTCCTTTGCAGAAAGTTGAAAGACATTGTGCTTGATCTGCCAGGCATAAGTTAGCAAGAGAGCCTGTAAAGACTGGCTTAATATTGTCAGTGGGATTTGGCTTTGCAGATACTGAACCAACCATTTGTCGTCAGGCAATTTTGGAGGATAACCATATAGCTCAGTCCGGCTCTTGGGCAGGACACTAATTTTCAATCGCCCAGTTTGTCCTATCTTAGTGCTAGTAAAGTCATATTCAGCAATTGCGGAAGTCTCGCTCCGTTGACAGCTATATTCACGATTATCGATCAGGTCTAGGGCACGTTCGATGCAGCCTTGGACTTCGAGCAATGGACCGTCAATTTGCCACAACATATTCTTTTTTACCTCATATAAATCATTAAAGAGAAATCCGCCTGCTGAAAGGCGGACAATATGTAAGAGTATGCTATACTCTAAACGTCAATGCCGTCCATTTCGGCTAGACCATCGCCTCGGATGTTTCAGCATCGCGGGGCGGTTTTTATTGCTTGCCGGCATTATACTCGAATTTATGTTCTAGTTATCAATAGATCCCAATTCTCTAGTATGTGAACATAACCGCTCTTTGTGCCCAGGGTAGCGTAAGAATTGATCCGTCATTGATAAAAAAGCAAATTTCTGAAGTAGAGAAGTTGAGTACCTACGTTAACCTGCGGTAAATTCCTGCATGCTGGCTCTATAATTGCACACTTCACAAGTCTCGGATGGGCTTGGCGGAATGGGAGCATCCAGCACTGCCATAACCTCCCCAGCAGGGACAGAAACCCGCCATCATCACGGGTATATCCATCAGGTGTTTCAGTGGACAAAGACAATCTCATCGGAATCATTACGCTCAAAGCGGTCTGGCGTGATGATGAACAACCTCAACCTACTCCCGGGTGAGAAATGAAACGCATTCGACGCTGGGTTCCCCAGGGCATAGGCATACACTGACAGCTTCACGGTTATGATCGTTTCCAACGCCGGAAAGGTATACTTTACATCCAGAAAACTGATATTATCCCTTCAACAGGTCGAGAGGCAGTCACTATGAATATCACTACGACTTCAAAGGTTCTTCTTCTTTTCACCGCACTGATATTGGCGGCTTGTCAAACCGCTGTTCCTTCTGTTCCTTCTCCCATTCCCACTCTGCCCAGCCCGGCTACATCAACTTCAACGCCTATCCCGTTTCCAACACCTACACGGTTTCCCACCCTGACACCCTCTGTCACTCCGCTTCCAACAGCAACCCTTGCTCCGGTAACGGACTTCATCAAGGGCGCCTGGTTTGTCGACTGGGGGCTTGGACCTGGGGAGGAGACGTTGGATGGAACACAGGTTTTGAAGGATATCATCGTCCCGCTCGGAGCCAATTGGATCTCCCTGACCGTGATGTGTAGAATGAACGTACAGGATCCATCCGGGTTCGAGTGTGACCCCGATGACGACATGTCGTATGACAACATCAGACGTGTCACCCAGACCGCCCATTCCCTCGGTTTGCGGGTGGCGCTCTTTGCATTTGTGCTGGATGTGGCGGGGGTCCCTGACAACTGGTCTGCCAACCTTGATTACGGCAGTGAGCAGGAAAAATGGTTCAGTTTCTTTGAAGGGTACGCCGGGGAACTCATCCCGTACGCAAAACTGGCTGAAGAGAACCAGATCGACCTCCTCATCGTTGGGGGGGAACAGACCGGGACACAGAAACAGGAGGCGCACTGGCGTGCCATGATCGATAAGGTCCGCAATGTTTATCATGGACCGATCACCTATGAAGCCTGGTGTGACACATCCGGCTCGGTCAAATGGTGGGACGCGGTGGATTATATCGGCATCAACTTCTACTGCTTCCCCTTATCCCACAGCAATACCCCTTCGGATGATGAAGTGAAGCGGAATTACCTGAAGTTCCTGCAAATGGTCAAGGACCAAACCGCCGGCTGGGACAGGCAGGTCATCTTTACGGAGATCGGCTACGAGAGCATACACGGCGTGGCACAGATCGTTCCGTTTGGTTTGACCCCGGTGCGATTGGATGTCGAGGAACAGGGCATCCTGGTGAAGAACTTCTTTGAGGCGCTCAAGGAGTTTGGGAATGAGGACCAATGGCTCAAGGGAATGTTCTGGTACAACTTCACATCCAGTCCCTACATCGGCGGGATGGGAGATCTGAATTTCACGCCGCATAACAAGCCGGCAGAAGTCTACCTCAAGGCTTTTTATACCGGACAGGAACCGGGTCAACTGCCAGAATTGCCCACTCAGGTGGATGAAACGAGATTGGAGAATTCCTACTGGCTTTTCAGCGACCAGTTAGAGAATGGAACTATCTTTGGCCCCTGGGCAGGGAATGGTAAGGCAACGATCGTTCCTGATCCTCTGAAGAATAGAGGGAATGTGATCCGGGTGGATATATCGGGGCATTGGGATGGGCTGCATCTTGACCTGTCCCCCGTGGTCGACTTTCGCGAATATGACTTCCTGGAGTTGTATCTGTATGCGTCAAAATACGAGCCCAACCTGGAAGTATGGTCTGACAATTTCAAGGAGATGATTGAACGTCCCTGGTTGTACATCAGGAGCTATATTGATCGGGAACCATTGATGAATGACAGCTGGCACCGCATCTCCATACCGATCGATCTGCTCTTCCCGGCAGACCGTCCCGGCAAGATCAGTAAGACATCATCCGTCTATTTCATTCACATGTGGCCTGGAGAGGCAAGATCCTTCTCATTCTTCATCGATGATGTGAGACTAGTAAAAGCCGTCAAATAATAGGATGGACTTTACCGGAAGTAGGCAGCGCCCCCGTATGTACCAAGCCAACCTGCTTTTTGACATCAGAACACAAGCTCTTCTACAACCCATCAAATTCGCGCATACTGGCGCGATATGCACATACTTCGCAGGTCTCTAGCGGTTCCGGCGGAACCGGCGCGTCCAGCAGGGATACAACCTCCCCCAGCAGGGACAGAAACGCACCATCGTCACGGGGTACATCCATCCAGGTCATGCGATTGACAAAGACCATCTCGTCGGAACCGTTACGCTCAAAGCGATCCGGCGTGATGATCAACAATCCCAATCTGCTTACGGGAGAAAGTGCCAGAGCTTTTGGCGCCGGGTTTTCTAAAGCGTATGCATACGCTGAGAGCTGCCGGCTGTAGAAGGCGGCGTGTTCCTCTTTGGCATCGGAAGTCTTGTAATCCACGATGCCGTAAGTGCCATCTTCAAATTCGATCACGGCGTCAAAACGACCGCTGATGAAGCACTGGGATGTGGCGCCCAGGATCGTGATCGGCGCTGACTTCACGAACCTCTCTCGATATTTCACAATGCCTGATTGAAGGTCTGGTGAGATCTCGCTGGTCTGCTTATCCTGATAGAATCTACTGGTCAGGTTTGCCATCTTGCTAAAGATGCCGGGAAAAACGCCCCCAAGAATGATGCCATGCTTAACCTTGAGATAGAAGCAATACTTACAACCATCCCAAGCGAAGGTCAGATCAGAGGGGCTTAGTTTGTAGTGTCATGGAATACCTTTCCTACAGGAGAAACACCGAACAACACACAGGCAGGGAGCGCATATTTACTTCTTACGTCGGGCATTTCGCTTGTGTTCATACTTAACAAACGCATCAGCCAACTCTATCGCCAGTCTGTTCTTCTCCTCGATCCTGGTCCGCAACCAAACGCCCAATTTTAAGATCCATTGGAATTCCTCCGGACCATAAAACCATCTGTACTTATTACACGTTGAATGTGCCGGCAGGTAATTATCGACCGAATGAACGCCGCCTTGGACATGAGCGAATACATGGTCCGCATCCCAAGCATCATCTTGGGCAATGGCACCGCCGCAGATATGGCACCTTCCACAGGTTTTTGCGAAGACAAGCTCTTTCTCCTTCCAGGATAAAGAACGCCGCCCGCTCTTTATCTTATTCCCGCTGCGCTCATCATGCAGTCTGCCCAAATGTCCGGAAAATTCACTGGCGTCATTAAATTGCTTCTCACCCTTCATGTTTTTCTCCATCTGAATACCTAACGAACATGATAATCCCCAAACTTTCCGACATCAGAAACTAATTCTTCATTCGTGGCTTTGGTATCGCCCAGCTGCCTCCGGATCAAATCCATCAGGCCATTTTGTGTCATTATTATAAATAACACGTCTCAGGTTTTTGCCGGTAAGGTAAAGGCCGTGCATATCAACCAAGCTAAGGTCTGTGCCACTCAGGTTGGCATCGCTCAGATTAGCTTCGAAAAGGAAAACGCTTTCATCTAGAATAACATTGCTCAAGTTAACACTGATAAGTTCAGCTTTGAAAAAACTCGCTTGGTGCATGTTAGTATCCCTAAGGTCGGCACCTCGTAATTTTGCCTCGGTTAGGTTAGCGTTGCCCAAATCAGCGCCTCTCAAGTCTGCACCACCTAGATTAGCATTACTCAGATCAGCACGGCAAAACCTAGCGTTGCTCAGATCAGTGTTACTCAAGTCTGCTCCACTTAGGTTAGTGCCGGCAAAGTCAGCCCCGCTCAAGTTAAACCCGCTCAGGTTAAACCCGCTTAGGTCGGTCTTAGATAAGTCGACCCCTCTTAAGTTAGCACCGTTCAGATTAGTATTACTCAGGTTGGCAATGAAAAGTTTCGCGCCACTCAGGTCGGCACCGCTCAGGTTGGTCCTTCCCAGGTTAAATCCACTCAGATCAACCCCACTCAAATTAGCCCCACTAAGATCAGCATTGCTCAAATCCCTAGTTTTTATAAGTTGATTAAGTTCTTCTTGTGACATTTTCATATGTGAATATCCCTTTCTGACATCAGAAACTCCTACTCCCATCAGTTCTCAATTTTTGACTGATAAAATTTATCTATGCGGGATCCAATATAATATAATGGCTCGGTTTTGGGATCAAACCTAGATACTTTGTGATAATCTGCGAGCTTGTTCTCAAGAGGCAAAAGAATTTTTGGCACGATTTCTACCGTATCTTTCGCCCATGCCCCATATACCTGCTTCTCAGGTAGCAAGCCATTCTTCAAAATAATTGATAGATTTCTCCAGAATTGTGTAAGAATTTTTCTTTGGTAATGGAGGGTATTTCTTTGAAAAGCTAATTGCTTTTCCAGGGGTAAAGATTTAAGTTTCTTAGTATCTGCCTCCATAATTTTAATATACCTGTCTGCAAAATTATCACCATACTCACGATATAGTTCCCATAATCGTCTGGTCGCGATAAAAACTTCTTCGCGCGCAAATTGGGTCATTTGGTCATACAAAGTTAGATAGTTCTGCCGTCTCCGTGTAATAAAAAACACAACAATCGAAACAGTGAGAGATGATACAGATATGACCAAACTAACAATCGAAAAAATATTATTCATTGAACACCTTTATGTATCCTTGGTTTTGTGATTTTCCCAATATAAGGAACGAAGATTTAATGCCAACTCTTTCGTGGCAAGATCACTGATTTCTTCATCGGGGTTGGTTCTCAAAAAGTCTTCTACCTCATACTTATCCACCTGGTCTTCACGCTGACCAATCCAACCTAACAAACCACCTTTCTGTTCACCGAGATCAACCGACCGATGAAGAGCAAGAAAACGTTGTTGGCAGTCTATGTCATGGGATTTAAAGTAAGGGAGCAAATGGACTTTATATATTGTATTCAGATCTTCGTTTGCATTGGCTTTTAATATCAATGTCTTTATGTATTCCCCATTCGATAAGGTTTTCTCTGCAAGTATCCTATAATCGGCGCTTGTATGGATCTTCTTGACCCCAAACGCGATATTGAATATATAAAGTGCGCGTTCAATTAAATATGCCGACCACCGAAAGAATGTCGCCTCATCAACAGACTTGCTCTGATGGGGTCTAGGAACAACAAGGATGGAATGAGCAAATGTAATTGGCGCTCGACTAAGAAAGATATAGGGGCCTCTCTCGGCAATCTCCCAGTCAATCTTATCCCACCGTTGAGATGGAATTGCACCTTCAGAATATATACTATTCCAGTTTTCTTTTATTAAATTGTCCTTATACGAAACTGGTAAATACCAAATTCTATCTAATAAAGGATTTCGGATCTGCTCGTCCAAAGTTATACTCCTGGTGCATTGTTCTTATGAATTACCAAGCAAAACGAGAATTTACATAGATATTGAATGCTTTATTACGAGTGGTAGCGTTTAGGTAGGCATAGTATAAGCTCAATTTAGTAGAGTGGAAAATTCTCTGATTTCAAAGCACCAAAAGATGAGTTTATCTTGTACTAATAAAAAGCCCTCGTTCTAAAACCTGGAAAGATAGACAAACTAATACTCCCACTCCACATGCCCGAGCGGAGCGCGGTTGAGTTCGGCGCGGTGGAGTTGCCAATTGGGCATGAATTTATTCATCAGCGCTAGAAACTGCTTATTGTGGTGACGTTCTAACAAGTGCATCATTTCGTGGAAGATGATGTATTCCAGGCATTGTTCGGATTTCTTCGCCAGTTCCAGGTTGACCCAAATGCGGCGCTTTTGGATGTTGCAGGCGCCCCATTTGGTTTTCATTTGCTTGATGCCCCAGTCGGCGACCTGAACACCCAAGATATTTTCCCACTTCTCTATCAGCGCAGGTATGGACTGTTGAAGGCGTGACCTATACCAGTTGAGCATGACGCGCTCGCGCTGCTCACGGCTACTGTTGGCACGGACGTATAAGTCAAGCTTCTTTTTATTGCGAATGGATACTTTTCCCGCGGGGCTGTTCTCTACAATATTCAACAGGTAACGATTGCCAAGGAAGTAGTGACTTTCGCCATTGACGTATTCTTGGCGGGCTTCGCGTTCCTGGGCTGTGAATTTTGCCTGTTGACGTTTGATCCAGCCGAGGCGGGCGATGACCGCCATCTTCACAGCTTCATCATTGACCAGCAGCGGAGCGGCGACACGGACCCTGCCATTGGGCGGATAAACCCCCAGGTGCAGGTTCTTGATATTCTTGCGGACGACATCCACTGTCAATCCACTGACACGGATCTGGTGCATGCTCAATAGTCTACTTGGTTTTTGACCAATTCAAAGACACGTTCCGCTTCGGCATCATCGGTGATGTATTTCTGGATAGCGTAGAGTACCTCACGCTCTTTGATCACGTTGCCGCGCCAGTTATCTTTACGAGTGGCGAGAATGTCTTTATTCAGGGCAACTGCCAGTTCTTCATTGTTGCCCAAGTTATCGTACAGCGCACGCTTCGCCGCGGTGTTCAAAGATTTTGGATAGGTAACCCCGCCACTCGGGTTGGTGACTTGCTTTGACAGATCTACATACTTTCGCAGCAGGGCTTCATAGTTTTCAGTTTCTGTCTTGCGTTCCTGAATGAGGGCATCCAATAGTTCGGACATTTTCTCGTAGTATTTCGGGTTGATGGGTTGTTCGTCGATGATGACGCGGCGTAGGTTGTTCTCGATGGTTTCAGCCATCGCGGCTGGATCTTTAGCGATGCCGGCAGGAAATTCCTTGAAGGCTTCCTCGCCACGCTCCACGATGAGGTTGACCAGGGTCATATCATCAAAGGCGGAGATCTTGCGGCTTTCCTCAGCGCGGATGTAAGTGTCGATCAAGTGGCGCATGGCGGGTTCGTACATTTTCAGATCAATGTAGTCGCCACTCGCAAGTTTGACTTCCATTCGGGCTTTTTCGAAGTGATCCACTTCCCCTTTGATCTGCTCGATCTGGGAGGCAGTGTAGCCGGCTTCGGTCATTTCGTTGGCGAGGTTTGCATAAGCGCGGATCAGGGACGCCGTCAGCTTGTAGAGCGCGATACGTTTGGGTTCGTTGTCTTTGAGCGCATCTTTATCGGATGTATCCAACGCACAGAAGTAATGCTGATATGCCAATGTATCCTGCGGGGCAGGGACAGCTTCACACAAGGCTTTGATCGCCTCACGGGCTTCTTCAAGGCGTTCTTTGGCTTTGTCGAGGCGGTCAGTGAGCAAGCCAGTGACATCGGCTTTGTCGTAGGCATCGAAGGCGCCGGAGGTGTAATCTTTGATAGAGCCTTCCAGGCTTTGGAAGAGGTCTTGATAATCGATGATGTACCCATATTCCTTATCGTCGCCATCCAGGCGGTTGACACGGCAGATCGCCTGGAACAAGCCATGATCGCGCATTTGTTTATCGATGTAGAGATAGGTGGCGGGCGGAGCATCGAAACCGGTCAGCAGTTTATCGACCACGATTAACAGTTTCATCTGTCCAGGTTCTTCGATGAATTTCTTTTTGACTTCCTTTTCAAAGGTCTCCACATCCTTGCCGTTCAGCATCTTGTTGTAGATGTCGTATTGCTCCAGCTTTTCGGTGAGACCTTCGCCGGTTTCCTCGCCTTTGATATCGCTGGTGGAGGGTTTGTAGGAGGTGATGATGGCGCATTTGGAAAAGCCCTGCGAAATGAATAAATCATAGAACCGGCAGGCGCGATAAATACTGCCAGAGACGAGCATGGCATTGCCGTGACCACTTTGCAGACGGTCTCGGGTCTCCATGTCGAAAAGAATGTCGGCGACGATCTTGGCGAGGCGGTCCTGTGAGCTAAGCACGGACTGGATGGTGCCCCAGCGTTGTTTGAGTTGAGCGCGAGCGATGTCATTCAAGCCGCGGGTCTTGGCTTCGAACCACTGATCGATCTTTGCCTGGGAGGTGATGCTCTGATCGATGCTACGAGCTTCGTAACGGAGATCGAGCACCACGCCATCTTTCACGGCTTGATCGTATTTGTAGGTGTGGATGTAGGTGCCGAAGACTTCGATACTCTTTTGTTTATCCGCTTTCAATAACGGCGTGCCGGTGAAGCCAATGAACATGGCGGTCGGCAAAATGGACTTCATGGCTTTGTGCAAATCGCCCGATTGCGTGCGGTGACATTCATCCACAAAGACGAAGATATCACCCTTGGCTTTGAAATCTTTCGGCAGGCTCTTCTGGAGTTCCTCGATGAAGCCAGCGACATCGCCTTCTTCTTTGCCAGCGAATTTGTGGATGAGGGAACCGATCAACCAGTTCTCAGTGGTATTGAGGTTATCCACCAGATCTTTGCCGCTGGTGGTGCGGTGGATGCCTTCGTTGACACCGATGAAGATCTTCTCGATCTGTTCATCCAGTTCGATGCGGTCGGTGATGATGAGCACACGGGCGTCGGTGACATGCTCACGGATCCATTTAGCAAGCCAGACCATGGTGAGACTCTTGCCGCTGCCCTGCGTGTGCCAGATGATGCCGCCCTCACGTTGACGGATGCGCTCCTGTGCTTTTTTGACGCCGAAATACTGATTGTAGCGACACAGTTTTTTGATGCCAGCGTCAAAGACAATGAAGTTGTGGATAAGTTCGAGCAGGCGTTCTTTGTTGCAGAGTTGGATCAACTCGTAGTCGAGAGGCAACTGTCCCTGAGAAGGAGAGGCGTTTTCTTCCTTCCAACGCAGATAATATTTTTCGGGGGTTTCGATCGCGGCGTAGCGCAGTCCCTCGGTATCGTTGCCTGCCATCACGAATTGGATGGTGGTGAAAAAAGACTGGATGAAGATCTTCTTTTGGTTATCCAGGTTTTGACGGATGCCTTCGCTGACCGAGACAACCGAGCGTTTGAGTTCGAGCACGCCCAGCGCGATGCCGTTGACGTAGAGCACGATATCGAGACGTTTCTCATGTTCACCGCTGACGGTGACTTCTTCAGCGATGGCGAAGTGATTCTTGAGCGGTTCTTTCCAATTGATGAGATCGACGGTTTGCGTGTTCTCCCCCACATCGGCTTTGACCTTTACACCGTAGCGCAGCAGAGCATAGACTTCCTTGTTGACTTCGTAGAGACTTTTGCTCTGATCGCCAGCGACACGCCCAACCTCAAAGAGGATTTTGTCGATGAGCGTTTTTTTGACACCCTGCTCTTTGAGAAATGCGGCGAGCAGATTGGTTTCGATGTTGCTGTTTTGGGGACGGTCTTCGAAGTTGCCGAGATACTTGTATCCCAGCGTGTCGCGGAACAGGGCAACGATGCGATTTTGAGTAGCGCGTTCGATCTGACCGACTTTGCTCATGGGCTTATGCCTTTACTAATTTGAAGCTGACCTGATAACGATAGAACTGAATGATTGGCGTCATGGCTAGTGCTCTTCGTATCCTTTGATCGTCTTCCAAAGCAATAATGACACCTTTGACAGTTTGCCCTTCTTCAGCGAGCACATCCTGCACATATCCCATATAACGCAAGGTTTGACCCACCACCATATCACTGGCGCGACCTTTCTTGAGCTCCACTACCAATAATGTCTTTTTGTCCTTGCTGATGGCGAGAATATCCAAAGGACCTGTATCGGTTTGATACTGCTGACCGTTTTCACCTTCTTCTGCATAGATATCATACTCTTTGCCGAGGTCGGTTTGTGCCCAATTTTGAACGAGAAAATCTTCAAGATGCTTCTCCATGGTGAAAGCCGCCAGGTCTTCGACTACCTCTGCAGTTGGAGCAAGTGAACTTGTGGGCGCGCCGCCACCAATCCATTTCTCGATCTCTTCACCCAGACTTGAGATGTCGCGTATCGTGCCTATTACTCCGATGGTTTTCCGTGTATCTTCACTAAGATCTGCGCGGGTGATGGTCTGCGGGAACCAACGCACTGGACGGCGATGGGGAAGAATACCATCGGGTTGGTAGTAGTAATCTCCAGTGACTTCTGCCACATGAAAATGACCTCCTCCATCTGGACACAGTACGATGTCGCCAACATTCATCCCTTTTGCGACCGTCCATAATGCCCCACATGCCATTCCTGCCCCAATCTTTGTTTTTTCAGGATGGACAGCAAGATAAACAGGAATAAACTCTTTGTTGAATTCACGCCAGTCTTCGGAAAGATGTTGGGTTAGATCCTGTGCAATATCAAAACCTACACCAATATAGTTCCCTGCAAGACATTCTGCTACTTGTGAATTTTTCTGTCCCAACGTTAGCCGTCGATATATTTTCATAGTTGACCTCTCTTTGAAAACAGGAGATTGCCTCGCCAAAGAACGGCTCGCAATGACATTGATTACACCAGCCGTATCCTTCGTCAACAATTCCTGCATCATGCCTTGTTTGAGAAGACGGGTCTTCTCGCGCTTTTGTTCGAGCGCGCTGATTTCGGCGTCCGATGTGGAAAAGGCTGAGGCGTGCGAAACCGCTTTCTTGAAGCCTGGGCGGTGCCGAGCTTATTCTTTCCAGACGATATCGACCGAGATCTCCACCGCTGGAATAGTTCCTCTGTTCTCAAGCCAGTGTAAGGTGTTCCTATCTTCGGGCCAGCCCACTCCGGGACCATAGTCCGTAGAAACTCCATCTCGATGGTCAGTGATCGTTCCCAGCAATATGTATACAATGCCTGGTCTGTCTTTATGGTCGTGGATCGGGCCGAAGACGCCTCCAGGCTCGATGGTTACCATACGCATTCGAAGCTGGCGCCCTGTCATGCCCTCGATCTCAGGACCAAGGTCAATTGTTGCAAGTAACTTCACCGAAACACCTTTTGTCTCAGGTGCCATTTGTTCGTTGCTCATGGTGCTCTCCTTTTTATACTTCTAAAGTTTATATGCTTATGGACGGTCAAAGATTGATTGCGTGAGTAATTTTACACCTACACCAACCGTATCCTCCCCGTCAACAACTCCTGCATCATGCCTTGTTTGAGCAGACGGGTCTTCTCGCGCTTTTGTTCGAGTGCGGCGATTTCGGCGATGACAGTTTGTTCTTTCACGGTCGGCGGCATGAGAGCTTCTGTATCGATAAGTGTGAAATACCAGAACCCGACCATGTGCTATCTCTGAAGAAATTGTGCGGCAAGAAACCATAGTGAAATTGAGCCGGCACACGCGCCAAGTAACAAGATTACGCCGATGATCGAAGCCACAATACTACATCCTCGTCCGGCGGGAACAACGTAGAAGGGGCGGGCGCGCATTTTCAAACGTGCTGTGTCAACCTGCGTGCCGACAAGTTTTGCAATTTGCTTTAGCCGTTTGACTTCTTTTCGTCCCACTCGTCCATCAACGATCGTCATTGTCTCGGAGATCGCATATACGGCCTTGCGAGTTTCTTCATCTTCGACGCTTGCTATTTTGGCGAGCCAGTTGTCTGCATCGCCCCACTGGCTACCAAGATCTTCGGGGACAAAATCGGGATGAAGTTCTCTCAGACACGCAGCCAACTCTTTATACGCAGCAAGTTCGTTTTCACTGACGCGACTATCTGCCCCCATAATATTGAGCGCACTTGCTAACAACAATTCTGGTTTGGCTTGAACAGGGATTTGGATGTCATGAATATATTCGATGCCCATTCCGCGCCCACGCACACGAGCCTGTACCGTGCGTCCCAGCCCTTGGGTGAAGTAATAATTCCACCCTCCCGCAAGTAACATGCTGAAGAAAGGGACAACTGCACTTAGCAGGAATTTTTCTGAGAGATAGCGACTAGCGATCGCCCTCTGTGACTATAATGATGAGACACTGGTACCCACTAGTTTAGTGTGCAGGGCGTAGGAGAAAAGGCATGTCTCAAGAACAGGACGGCAAGTTGG
>JBFYRY010000061.1:0-15302 GCA_041302025.1 Chloroflexota bacterium
TGCTCCGCATCGAAGCGCTGATCCCGGATTCGGTCGAGTCGGTGAAGCGGGTCAGTCTTGACAGCGCCATCCACGACAAGAAAGTCGTCTACTTTGACGCGTCTGAAGGGTATATTGAAAATATAAAGAAACTGGTCGATCTGCAAAAGATCAAGGATGCCGGTTTCACCGTGATGGTGGATGTGATGTGGGGCAACGGCGCAGGCTGGTTCACGAACCTGCTGGGCGGCGGCAAGACGAAGATCATCGAGATCCATAACGGACGCAACCCATCCTTCCCGGAGATGAAGCGGCCCGAACCCATCCGCCCAAACATCGATGTGGGACTCAAGGCTACTGTTACCAACAATGCCGATGTCCTGCTCATCACCGATGGCGATGCCGATCGTTGCGGCATCGGCGATGAAAAAGGCGAGTTCATCAACCAACTGCGCGTCTACGCCCTGCTGGCTTTTTATCTGCTCGAAGTGCGCGGTGAACGCGGCGACATCGTCAAGACACTTTCGACCACCGGCATGTTGAACAAGCTTGGAGCGATCTATGGCGTGCCTGTCCATGAGACGGGCGTGGGCTTCAAATTTGTCGCGCCGAAGATGATGGAAACGAACGCCATGATCGGCGGCGAAGAGAGCGGCGGATACGCCTTCCGGGATAACGTCCCTGAACGTGATGGCATCCTCGCCGGTTTGTACTTCCTTGATTTCATGGTGCGCACCGGCAAGAAGCCAACCGAACTGCTCAAAATGTTGTTCGATAAACTCGGCGGCGAATATTTCTATGACCGCGTGGATACCCCTTTCAGCGGCGAGCGTAAAGCCCGCGAAGAGTTGATTCTCAAAGCCAATCCCCAAACCCTGGGCGGCTTGAAAGTGACCGAGCTCGTTACCGTGGATGGCTTTCAATTCAAGTTGGAGGACGGCGGCTGGCTGTTGATCCGCTTCAGCGGCACCGAGCCGATCATGCGCGTGTATTGCGAAACCATGCACGCCGACAAGGTCAAGGCAATCCTCGATGACGGATTGAAAGTCGCTGGAATCAAATAATTATAGGTTGGCAGGTTGGAAAGTTTGAACGTTCCAACTTTCCAACCTGCTTGCCTGCCAACGTGTTAACCGACACCCACTGCCATTTGGATTTCAACAAATTCGATGATGACCGCGATGCGGTAATTCGACGCGCCTTGGATGCGGGACTGACTCGCATCCTCGTCCCGGCACTGGACTATGAATCGGCTCTTTCCACGCTCCGGCTTGCGGATTCGTACCCGGGTATTTTCGCGGCTGTGGGCTTTCACCCGACCGATTTGGATAAGTGGGATGAGTCTTCGGTTGAGAAATTGCGGAAACTAACCGCCTCTCCTGATGTCATCCTGAGCGGAGCGAAGGATCTCTTACACCGGGAGAGAGATTCTTCGGTCGCCACAAACCGGCTCCCTCAGAATGACATGCGGAATAAAATCGTCGCCATCGGTGAAATCGGGCTGGATTATTACTGGATCAAAGAACCCGAAAAGCAGGCACAACAGCGCGATGTGTTGAAACAGCAACTCCGTCTTGCGCAGGAAGTGAGCAAACCGGTCATCATCCACATGCGGGAGGAGGGTGATGCGTGGTTCGGGCAGGCTTCGATGGATTTGCTGGAGATCCTGACCGAGTGGCAGGGGCAATTGATGGCGGGATCAAACCCACTCGTGGAAAGACCCGGCGTACTTCATTCCTATAACGGAAATTTGGAAACCGCACAGAAAGCCATCCAACTCGGTTTCTACATCGGTGTGACGGGTCCGGTTACGTATAAAAATGCGGAGGAGAAGCGTCAAATCATCCGCCAACTGCCGCTGGAACGACTGCTCATCGAGACCGATGCGCCGTTCCTCACTCCCGCCCCACACCGGGGCAAACGAAACGAGCCTGCATTCGTGGCGCATATTGCTGATAAAATTGCAGAAATTCACATGACAACCCGCGAACAGGTCGCAGAAATCACCACGGCGAACGCCGCGCGCCTGTTCGGTTGGGGAGGCTGACCTTTTGAGCACGACCACTTTTTTTGCATCGGTACAAGATCAACTTCAATTTGTTGAACAACGGATTCGGGAACAGGCTGGCGAAGAGCACCATCCCGATCTCCGCTCTGCGCTGGAACACCTCCTTGCCGCTGGAGGAAAACGCATCAGACCCACCCTGGGCTTGCTCGTCGGAAACATGCTGGGCGCTCCCGAAGAGAAACTCATCACCCTCGGCGCCTCCGTGGAGTTGCTCCACACCGCGACGTTGGTGCATGATGACTTGATCGACGGGGCGCTCCTGCGCCGCGGCATGCCCACGTTGAATGCGCGCTGGTCGCCTGCCGCGACCGTGCTGACCGGCGACTTCCTGTTTGCGCGCGCCGCCAAACTCGCCGCCGAGACCGATTACCTGCCCCTGATGAAATTATTCTCCGAGACGCTCGCCACCATCGTCAATGGTGAGTTGACGCAGATGTTCTCGGCGCGCGGGGTCATTGAACGCGATAATTATTATCAACGCATCTATGCCAAGACTGCCTCGTTGTTCGAGATGTCCGCGCTGGCGGCGGCGATGGTGGCAACCGAAGACGAAGAGACCCGCCAATCCATGAAGACTTTCGGCTACGAGGTGGGCATGGCGTTCCAGGTTGTGGACGACATCCTCGATTTCACCGGGGAACAGTCTGCAGTGGGCAAGCCCATCGGTTCAGATCTGCTGAACGGATTGGTCACCCTGCCTGCCATTTACTACGCGGAAGAGCATCCCGATAATCCCGATGTCCTGTCACTGCCGGATGGCGGCTGGAAGGATACCGAGTGCGTCCAAAGACTGGTGGACGGCATCCGCAAGAACGCCGCCATCGAGAACGCCATGGAAGAGGCGCGACAGGCTGTCAGCCGCGCGCTCGGCGCATTGGAAAACGCGCCAGCCTGCCCTGAAAGGGAAGCGTTGGAAAATCTGGCGAAGTTCATTGTGGACCGGAAAGTATGATTTTGATACAGACCCGTGAGGTCCTCAAGACCTCACAGGTCTCTCGATCTGGATAAACCCCATGCCTAATACACGTAAACCATTCCGCATCAATGTCGGCTTCATTATGCACGAGGAAGTCGGCTTTGCAACCGAAATCCCGTTCGAACTGGACAAGGTCAAACTCGAAGATCTCGAGCTCCGGAATTTCACCGGAGCGATCACCATCGGTCGCACTCCGCAGGGATTGTTCGTGCAGGGGAAATTTACCGCCGAGACCAGGCTCGATTGTGTGCGTTGCCTGCGCGAGTTCTGGCATCCGCTCATCTGGGAGATCACCGAACTGTATGCCTTCCAGAAGAAAAATGTGAGCGAGTCAGGTTTGATGGTTCCCGATGACGCGCACCTGGAACTGGCGCCGCTCATGCGCGAATACGCCCTGCTCGAAGTGCCGATCAACCCAATCCATGACCCGGAATGCAAAGGTCTGTGCATCGAGTGCGGACAGGATCTGAACGTGAAGGACTGCGGCCACAGCCAGGATACCGATGATTCACCTTTTGCCTCACTAAAGGATTTGTTGTAGTAAAATAGGCGCGATGAACAACAAACCTGCTTTTTCAACGGTGACAACGACCATGTTGATGTCCACCATGGACATGTCTCGTCGCGACTGGATAGCACGTTAGGTTCCTGCACCTGCCGAAGGTAACGGGCTGTCCACAGTTAGGACAGCCTTTTTGTTTTCTTTAGCTTTTAGCGATTAGCAATAAGCTGTTAGTTAAATGCCCAAAGCTAAATGCTAACAGCTAATCGCTTTACCAAAACTAAACCAAGAATTTATGCGGAGCTACCTATGAACGAGAACATTCTTATCGCCATCGCCTGGCCCTATGCCAATGCCGAGATCCACGTCGGGAACATCACCGGTTCGCACCTGCCCGGGGATATCGTCGCACGCTACCACCGCCTGAAAGGGAACAAGGTCCTGATGGTCAGCGGTACAGATTCGCACGGGACGCCTGTCGTCATTGCCGCGGACAAGGAAGGCAAACCCGTCGAGGAAGTGTACAAGAAATATCATGACGGATTCCTGGAGTTGTTCCAGGGCTTTGGCATCACATACGATCTGTTCACCACAACGCACACCGAGAACCATTTCAAGGTGTCGCAGTCCATTTTCCTTGCTTTGCGGAAGAACGGATATATGTTCAAGCAGTTCAGCAAGCAGTGGTATTCCCCCACGGCAAAAAAGTTCCTGCCTGACCGCTATGTCGAAGGGACCTGCTACATCTGCGGCTACGAGAGCGCCCGCTCCGATCAATGCGACAAGTGTGGCAACGTGCTCGAGCCGGAAAAGTTGATCGATCCGCGCGCCAAGACCGGTGACGGCGCGCTTGAATTGCGCGATACCGAACATTTTTATCTCGACCTCTCCAAACTGGAGCCGGATGTCAAGAAGTTTCTACGCGAACGTGCCGATCACATGCGCGATACAGTCATCGGTGAGTCGTTGGGCAAGATCGAAAGCGAAGGACTCAAAGCCCGCTCCATTACACGCGACCTCGATTGGGGTATCCCTGTCCCGATCGATGAAGCGGGCTGGGAAACGAAGAAACTCTACGTGTGGTTCGAAGCCGTGATCGGCTACCTCTCCGCCCCCATTGAGTGGGCGCAGTTGGAGGGTCAGAAGGAAGCGTGGCGCGATTGGTGGACGAATCCAAAAGCGAAGCAATTCCACTTCATCGGCAAGGACAACATCTTCTTCCACACGTCGCAGTGGCCCGCTGAGCTTATGGGCGCAGGCAGTGCGTTCATGGAAATTTTCGCAGGTGAGGAAGTCCCGCTAACCCTGCCGTATGACGTGCCCGCCAATCAGTTCATGAATCTCGAAGGGCAGAAGATCAGCGGATCGCGCAATTGGGCGGTATGGGGACGCGACGCACTGACGCGGTATGACGCCGATGCGTTGCGCTATTACCTGACCGTGAACATGCCCGAAGCGAAGGACAGCGATTGGGACTGGGCGGAGTTCGTGGCGCGCAATAACAATGAACTGGTGGCAACGTGGGGCAACCTTGCGAACCGCGTGCTGGCGTTCTGTTATAAAAATTGGGATGGATATGTTCCATCTGTGGATTTGAACACGCTTCGTGACGCGGACCGGAACCTGCTCGCCGTTATCGAAAACGGATTCGTCACCGTGGGCGCGGAACTCGAAGCCGTGCGCCTGCGTTCAGCCTTGGGTGAAGCGATGAAACTTGCCACCGCCGTGAACGTCTATCTCGACGTCAACGCGCCGTGGTCCGCCATCAAAACGGACAAAGAAGCCGCCTCGCTGACGGTTTACACTGCGCTCAAAGCCATCGACTCGCTCAAGGTGATGTTCTCGCCCTTCCTGCCGTTCTCGTCCGAGAAACTGCACGGCTTCTTTGGGCACGAGACTCCGCTGTTCGGCGAACAATACGTGGAAGATATCCAAGACTCGCTCGGCACGCATCATGGATTGATGTATCGCGGCGTTGATGGAGTGCAATGGAAACCCAGCGAATTGAAGCCGGGACAAAAGTTGAATCAACCCGGTCCGCTGTTCAAGAAGTTGGAAGACAGTGTGGTGGAAGAAGAGCGCGCGAGATTAGGGAAGTAAATGTGAAGGGGCTGTCTAAAAAGGGGATAGGCAGCCCCTCCTCAAAAGGGGAAAAGTTTAATACAATGGGGGCATGAATAACGGAAAAATAACCTTCAAACCGTACACGATGGAACAAGCGAGTCTGTTACCACCGAGCCTGGAGGAATTGATCCCTGCGCAGCATTTGGTGCGGGTGGTCAATCGGGTGGTGGATGAATTGGATATTGAGCCATTACTGGCGAAATACAAAGGGGGCGGGACGAGCAGTTATCACCCGAGGATGATGCTGAAAGTGATCGTGTATGCCTATACCCAGAAGATCTATTCGTCGCGGAAGATCGAACAGGCATTATGGGAGAACATTGGATTTATGTGGATCAGCGGGGGAAACAAACCGGACTTTCACACGCTCAACAACTTTCGTGGCGCGGTGATGAAGGAAGTGGTGCGGAAGGTCTTTGCCTCGCTGATGGAGTGGCTGGTGGAAGAGGGGTATGTGAAGATGGAGAACTACTTTGTGGATGGGACAAAGGTAGGAGCCAACAGCAACCCACACAAGGTGATCTGGGCAAAGAAGACCAAACGCTACAAGCAGAAACTGCAGGAGCAGATTGAAACCTTGCTGGATGAGATCGAACGCGTGAATGAACAGGAACAGGAAGAATATGGGGAAGAGAACCTGGAAGAACTGGGGGAACACAGCACCCTTACGGCAGAGAAGCTGAAACAGAAGGTGGCCGAACTCAACGAAGTGTTGAAGAAGAAGCCCAACGACGGGAATCTGAAACAGGCGGTGAAGCAGTTGGAGCAGAAAGATCTGCCACGGTTGGAGAAGTACGAAGAGCAGGAACACCTGCTGGATGGACGCAACAGCTATTCCAAGACCGATCCGGACGCCAGCAGCCTGCGGATGAAGGAAGATCGGGCCGCCCGCAAACCGTTGGCGCGTCCGGCCTACAATGTGCAGATGGGAACGGAAGGGCAGTTCGTGGTCGGCTACAGCATTCACCAACAGGCAGACGACACCAGTTGTTTCATTCCCCACATGCAACAGCAGGCGTTTCCGAAAGGCAGGCAATTCAAGAATGGGTCCGGGGATGCGGGCTATGGCAGCGAAGAGAACTACGCCTGGCTGGAGAAACACGGCCTGGGCAACTACTTCAAATACAATACCTTTCACCAGGAACAACATCCGCCGCGCAAGCCGGAATTACTCGAGAAGCTCCGTTTCAAATCCAGCAACTTCCCCTATGATCAGGAGCAGGAGGAATTTATCTGCCCCGCCCAAAACCGGATGGTGTATGTGGAAACCCAACCGTACAAATCCAGGAACGGCTTCCTATCCGAACGCCGCATGTACGAGTGCTTGTACTGTGCCACCTGTCCGCTCAAACCCCAATGTACCAAGGCGAAGGGCAACCGCCAAATCCAAGTGGGCTTTGAACTGCGACGCTATCGCCAGCAAGCCAAAGACAACCTGCTCTCCGAGCAGGGACTGACTTTGCGGCAATTGCGCAGTATTGAGCCGGAAACCGTGTTCGGCGACATCAAACACAACATGGGCGTTCGCCGATTTATGCTCCGCGGGTTGAAAAAAGTGGAAGTCGAATGGGGCTTGGTGTGCATGGCGCATAATATGCGAAAACTGGCGATCAACTGACCGCCAGTTTTTTTTTCGTCACTTCGCACGATCCTTCTTTGTCCCCTTTTTCACTCGCTTTTTAGACAACCCTCCTCGATTTAATTTCCGCATCGGAACAAGGTGGTAAAACGGTTTTGATATAGTGGCATTCTTGTTGACCTGAGTTGGTTGATGTTTGACCAGATCGGGTCAAGGTCTCTCAGGATGAGGATGTCGATGTGATATTGCTTGCAGGAATTATCCAGCGTTTCCCAGTCGGCTTTGCGGTTATCGAAGATCTCTCCCACCGAAGCGATGAACGGTTCATATATTTCTTTAGGGACGCCGTATAAGGAGTGGTATGAAATGGCGGTGGCGCGTGTGCGATACAGCCCAGCGGGGCGGTCAATGGTGCGGCGCGGATCGAATTGTACGATGGCTGTTTCCGGTGTATTCCTGTTAATGAACTCGTAGGCTTGCCGTGTCGCGAATGTCCGTTCGCCGAGATGGTTGTCGGGTGACAGGACTCTTGGAAATCCCGCGATCCCTGTATCGATGAGCATGGACCAGGTACGGAGCAGGAATATATTATAGAAGGTGGTGATCACTCCAATGACAACAAGAATGGATAACAGGCGGCGCACCTTCTCCTGTGAACTTTTTTCCTGGAGGATCGTGATCTGCGATGAACTATTTTTATTTTGGACCCGTTGAATGACATCCGCTCCCCAAAAAATCAGGATGAACTGTCCAAACATCCAGCCGCGCCAGCCAAAATCATTATTCACGATCACCGTCGAGCGCATGAATGTGACAAGGATCAGAGTGACCAGGAAAAGTGTAATTTCCTGCGGGGCAAGCGGGTTGGTCGACCTTTGATCTGTATAACAGTTTTGCATCCAGATAATCCCTGCCACAAAGAAAAATCCCAATTCAAGAAAATAATTTATTGGCAGGGCAAGCAGGTAAATGAGCATCCGTTCCCAGATCGGCGAAGCGATGGTAATGATTTCAAGCGGGTAAAAGGCGCGGATGTTCAGCGCCAGTGGGAACCGTCCTCCGGTCAGGTTACCTTGAGCACCGCCAGCCAAATCCAGCAAAAAGGGCAGGATTGCCAGCGCCATGAAGACTCCGGGAAGGATCATGATCCATAGTTTTTTTAATGACTCCTTGTGGATAAGTCTGGTGATGAACCAAATTCCCCAGACCACAATGAAAATGAAAGTGATCCAAACCGACAATCCAAAAGCGGATGCGAGGGCAAGCCCGGCGATGAGACTGACACCAATTTGACGGGACCAGTTTTCGGTCCGGTTGGATGCGATCATAGTCCACGCGAGAACGCAGGCGAGCATGCTGATCACATGATGAGGAGTCCAGGTGATGGCGCCGATCCAGGCTGTGATCTGTTCGTTCCATTGTTCGATGTCGCCTTCAAAGATCCTTCCGGGAAGTAACCGGGGGAAAAATATGTAAAAAATACTTGGGAATATATCCAGCCCGGTCACGAATAAAAGACCGATGCCTGTAAATACCTTCCGCCAGATGGTTTGACCATCCTTGCCTGTATTTCGTATCCGTGTGAAGAGGGCGATGGCTGATGCAAGGATCAGCCCCGTCCAGATGATGCTCGCGATCAATGATGAACGGGCATCCACCAGAGAGCCGCCCATCTCGTCCACAAGACTGCAAAGGATGTACCAGAAATAATAAACCTGTGTAAGCGGCTGAGGGTCACCCGGGAAATAACTTGGGTTAGCGGGCGGAACACCGGTACGGGTGATGGCATTGATCACGGATACGCGCGTGGAATAATCATAGGCAGTAATATTATAGTAAAGCCGATTGCCAAGTTGAATATCAACAAGGAAGAGTGCTGACAAAAGAGACCATATCAACGCAATGATCAATCCCATTTTTGCATACCGGTTGCCGGTTATTTCCTTTGCCAGCCTTTGAAGTGCCTGTGTCCGGATTATCATGATGATAAAAAGAAGCATGAGCGCAGTCAATGTCACGCGGGTAAGGATTTCCGGGAAAAGGCGGCGGGCAAGAAAGAAGAGAACCGGGCTGATGGATGCGGATAAAAGCAGTGCAATTCCAAACTGGATAAAGGACTGGTGTTTTCTGAATTCAAAAAAATCAGACATATGTCCGGCGATATATCCGGGAATGATGAGAATTGTCGTAAATAATACGCATGCAATGAATATCCCCAACAGATCTTGAACCATATAATTTTCTGGATGCATAAATCCTCACGGATCGAATGGATGGAACGCTTCACTATACGCCGGAGCCTGATTCAGCGGTCCTGACATCTTTGTAGTCCTGACGCGTATAAGGCGTCGAAACGTCCCTGCCTGCTGATTGCCGCCGCTTCGTATGGGACTCAGAAATTAATCCGCTCCTTTTCGATCACCAGCGGGCGTTTCATCACCTGAGTATAGATCGCACCGATATATTCTCCGACAATACCAAGGAAGAGCAATTGTATTGACCCAAGGAAAAACAGACCGATCACAATGGGGGCGGAGCCAACCACGAATTCCTGCCAGAACAACAGCTTATAAAATAAATAAACCAAGCCTACTAAAAAACTGAGGAAGGCTGTGATGAAGCCGAACAAGGTCGCCATTCTGAGCGGTATTTTGGTATAGCCGGTCATTCCCAGCATTGCCATGTCGTACAGCGTATAAAAATTATTCTTGGTAAGCCCGCGTTTTCGGCGGGGTTGCTCGAATTCAATGCGGGCGAGAGGGAAGCCAAGGTCGGCAATGATGCCGCGAAAATATGGATATGGATCGCCAAGCTCGTTGAGAATTTTTATGATCTGTTTATCATACAAGCCAAAGCCGGTGTAATGCTCGATCAAATCCACATCTGAAAGTTTACGGAGGAAGCGGTAATACATCGTGCGAAGGAAATAGAACAGCCCGGTTTCCTGGCTTTTGGTTTTTATACCGACCACGGCTTTATAACCCTGTTCCCATTTCTGAATGAAATCCGGGATCCTTTCAGGAGGGTCCTGCAGGTCGGATGCCAGCATGATGACGGCATCTCCCGTGCCTTGAAGGATGCCGTAATACGGGGAACGGATGTGCCCGAAATTACGCGTGTTCAAAATGGCTTTTACATTGTTGTCCTGGTGCGCCAATTTGCGTATCAACTCGACGGTTCTGTCTGTGGACGCATTGTCAATGAAGATATGCTCGTATTCGTATTGATAATTTTCCATCACTTTTTTGATGCGCCCGTATAATTCAAGGACATTTTCTTCTTCATTGAAACAGGGGGTGACGATGCTGATCAATTTCATATTTAATATCCTAAACTTGTTTTTATTTCATTCAACGCCAATGATACCTCTTCACCGGTGAAGTCATTTACACGCGAAAATACGAAATTGTTGTCCATCATGATCAACGCCAAATTGTTGCCGACTCGTTTTTTGTCTTTTTTCATGGCGTTGATCATCGCTTTAGTTTCAAGAGCGTCGAATGATGGTTTAATAAGCAAATTTGGGGAAAGTAGTTTTTCAGCCACTTCCTTTTCGAGTTTTGCATCCAGTATTCCGCGTTGTCGGGCGATAATGTTTGCAGCAAGCATGCCAAAAACAACAGCCTGACCATGTGGCACATCGAAATTCGATGTACTTTCAACGGCGTGACCAAAATCATGTCCGTAGTTCAGTAGGTTTCTACGTCCCACATCAAATTCATCATCTGCCATGTAACTTAGCTTGATGTTCAAAGACTGATGAATGGCCTTTGTTAGTGCCGCAGACTCACGGCGCAGTATAAGAGGCGTGAGTTCTACAAGTGAATCAAACATATCTCGTCCACCCATCAGATGTAACTTGATCACTTCTCCAAACCCACTGTAAAAGTCGGATTCTTGTAGCGTTTTCAAAAAAGGAGTGTAGATATGAACACGAGTGGGAGGATAGAAAGTGCCAACCAGGTTTTTATAGTTGCGGTAATTGAGCGACGTTTTACTGCCGATGCAACTGTCGGCTTGGGCGAGAAGCGTAGTTGGGATGTAGATCCAATTAATTCCGCGGTAGATTGTAGATGCGGTAAATCCGCTTACATCCTGCAAAATTCCTCCGCCGATCGAGATCATTGTCAAGTTGCGTTTGGCTGGATACTCTACCAGGCGGTCATACAAGTCTTGAACCGTATTGAGATTTTTTTTGTTTTCGTGAATTGGAATAACAATGACTTGTTCTAAAGGGAGTTGTTTTAGTAAAGCATGGGAGTAGATTTTCCAAACACTGTCATCGACCACAAAGCAAGCCTGTGAACACTTTGAGATGAAATTGATAAAGGCATCTGTCTCTTCAAACACCGCTTCGTAATCACGAATATTTGAATGGATTGAGAGTTTCATAGACAGGAATATCCTCCATCCACGACAATTGTCTGTCCGGTCAGATAGGTGTTTTTTTCAGAACACATAAATGCCACCAAATTGGCGATCTCTTCAGGTGCTGCGAATCGTTTCATCGGGATGGTTTGGGCAATTCCTTCAATCTCTTCAAGTGAGTTGTTTTGACGGGTCAGATCGGTAAGCACATAGCCCGGAGCCACGGCATTAACAAGGACATTGAAGGCGGCCAGTTCAACCGCCATTGAACGTGTCATGCCATTAATGGCAGTTTTGCTCATTGCATAACTGATCCGTCCATTGCGGGTCACTACACTCCAAAGTGAACTGATGTTTACGATGCGCCCATACTTTCGTTGCTTCATACCCTTTGAGAGGAATTGGGAGAGTTGAAATGCGGCAAGCAAATTGACTTGAAGGGTATTGGTTACATTGGTAATTTCAATCTCATCAAGTACAGCAATTTGATTAATGCCTGCATTATTTACCAGGATATCCACATCTACTTTGAGATTTGCGAGATACTGCTCAATTGAACTGGAAGAGGACAAGTCCATTTCTGAACGGGAGGGCGCTAGTACCTTACAACCATCCTTTTCCAATCGAACAGCAATTGCCGCGCCAATGCCTCTTGACGCTCCGGTGACCAGAGCGGCCTGCATGTCTACAAACCTCGATTCAAGATCTGTTGCATTAATTCTTCGTTGGAATAGGGGGTATCCACCATATCAATGATAATAGGATGATCTTTCGGACAAGCTTTAACCATTTTGTGTCCGTAACGCCCCAGCATCAATTCGCGGGTTGAGATCTGCCCCTTTTGAAGTGGGATGGCAAGATAAATGTCGTCCTCAGTCAGGTTTTGACCGGTTTCAATATCATGTTTTGCGTAAACTCCACGTACATAAGAATCGAGATACTTTACTTCCTTCTCAATTGGAATCTTGCGAACATCCCTTGACGTGCCGCACATTTGGCGTGCCTTGGCGAATGCTTTGAACCAGGTGTCTATTTGCCCGGGTAGAGATGAATATTTTGCAACCTGAAAACCATCACTTTCGATATCGATATGACGTTCAAATAAGCGCACGCCTTTTCCGTACGCGATATACATTGAGCTTGACCAGTCGTGGTATTCATGGGTGGATAGACCGATTGGGTGATTGGAATAGCGCTTCTGTAAATAATCGACCTGGTCCAGTTCCATTTCGTTATCTTCCGTTGGATAACCAGCGACACAATGATTCAGCGCAAGCGGGATGTTCCGGTGTTCAAAAAAGGTGACTAGATCATCCAGGTCTTTCAACGAAACCCCACCCGTGGAAACAATAACCGGCTTTTTGGTTTTAGCTATTTTTTCAATTAACAGCCAGTCGTTGCCGTCTGCGCTGGCGACTTTGATGATGGGTAGCTCGAATTCCACGCACATGTCCACCGATTTCTCGTCAAATGGGGTTGAAATGGGAATGCATCCACTTTTGCGAATGTTTTCTACTAGCACGGCATAATCGTCGCGCGAGAGGCGGGATTCGTGAATACGGCGAATATAATAAATATCGGTTCGATCAACAAAGTCTTTATGCACGAATGTCTCAAGGTTGCGGAATTGCAGCTTGATGGCCGCGCGAACATTATTGAAACGCACCACTCGCGAGTGTTCGCGAATGATTTGAATTCCCCGCTCCAGTTTCCCTTGATGATTGTTGGTCATCTCCAACACAAACAAATCTTCAAAAATATCACGAACGTCCATTGTAAACTCCTTTCCTAGCGATCAAATGGGACTAGCATATTCTCGGCAAATTCCTGGTCACTGAGAAACGGGGACATGTCCTCCAAATTGGAAGAGACCATTTGTCCATTTGGTAGTTGCCTGGCACTGACACGTGGCTCAAAGGGTTGCTCAGGATCAAGTAGAACATCACATAGGGTTGGGCCCCTTTGCTCCAGCGCTTTTTGAATATCAGTATCAACATTTTTATAATCAGTTCTCTGAGCCGGAATGCCGTAAGCCTCTGCCAGCTTGACAAGATCAGGAAAGGAAACACCACTTCCTTGCCCCTCTCCGGTCAGTCGCTTGAACATATTTTTTTGAGATAGCCTGATGGACAAGTAGCCATCATTGTTCAGTACGAATAATTTTACAGGTAATTGGTGATGAACGACAGTCTGGAGTTCTTGAATATTCAGTTGTATGCTCCCGTCTCCGGCAAGACAGATCACACGTTTCCCGCCTCGAGCAACGGCGGCGCCAATTGCGGCGGGTAGATCGTAACCCATGGATGCATCGCCGCTGTTGGCAAAGACCACCTGTCCCCTTTTGATATTTGCAGCTTGAAAGGTGACCACGTTGGCAGTACCGTCACCGCATACCACTATATCATCGTCTTGAAGATATGAAAACAACCGTTCAATAAAATAATAGGGATTAATACGACCGTGCGCTTCTTCACGATATTGAGGCAGAACGGCTGGATACCGTCGGACTCTTTCCCGGCACCAATGCAGCCATTTCTCATGTTTCTGCGCCTTGTATTCAGAAGAGTGAATTTGCCGCGCTAATTCTTTTAGGAAAACCTTTATATCTACGCATATTGGCATATCGATATGAACTGTCGGCTTTTTCATTTCAATTGGATCGATGTCCACCTGGATCTTAAATGCATGACGGGCGAATGATTTCCAATTGTAACTGACCTGTCTCAGGCTTAAGCGGGTGCCAAGTACGAGCAGGACATCTGAATTTTGAACCGTGAAATTGCCGGCGCGTGTCGCCAAGTCACCGGCACGCCCACCGAACAATGGATCATCAGAAGATAACAGGTCAATGGATGTCCACCCGGGCACAACAGGAATGATCAAGGAGCGAATAACATCTTCGAAATCATTAAGTGCATTTCCCAAACGAATTCCCTTGCCCGCAAGGATAACGGGACGTTCGGCGTTAGTTAGCCTGCCTAGTACATTAGCGCATATTTCGTGCAGATATGCTTCATCAACTTTGTGAACGTCGCCCGGTAAATATCCCTGTAAACTTTCAGGCTTTATTTGGCTGGATTGAACGTCGATCGGAATATCCAACCAGCATGGACCAGGTCTGCCGGATTTGCACAAATGCCAGGCTTTTTCCAAATGATAACGAATGCTTTCAGGTTCATTGACCAGCATAGCGTATTTGGTGATTCCTTTGACCATGCCAATAATATCCGCCTCCTGGTCCCCGATTTGCCGAAGCCCGGGCACATTGTAGGATGAAAGAAGCGTTTCGCGCTTGACTTGACCTGAAAGTACAAGCATCGGGATTGAATCCACCCAGGCGCCAAAGACACCGTTCATGGCATTGATGCCACCGGGACCCGTTGTAACGTTGACAACGCCGGGCATATTGGTCACACGCGCGTATCCCTCTGCTGCGATGGCTGATGCCTGTTCATGGTGGTTGAAAATAGGCTGGATTCCTTGTTGATTGCCAAGCGCATCATTTAGGAACATGGCTCCGCCGCCGGTCAACATAAAGATGTGGCGAACTCCGAAATCAGCAAGCGTATTGGCAATATATTCAGATACTCTCATGTTTGTTCCTTGGTAACTAACCCAAGTTGCTACCTTGGGAAGAAGGTTGACAAAAGTCCATGAGATTCAATACAGTTGAGGTATCCCGACCAGCAACTGGAGAACCTCATGG
>JBFYRY010000286.1:0-10762 GCA_041302025.1 Chloroflexota bacterium
ATCCTTTCGACCGCCATATTGTCGTCTTCCATACTTAAGCCAGTTTTGTAACAGGATTGGCTGGATTATTATTTTTTGTCATTATAACCATAACAAGGACATTTTTGATTGCATTTTCAAACAAGTTCAGCGTACAATCATTTTATACCGCACTCGGTCAAAAATTGCACCTTTTTGGAATGCGAAAGCGCAATTTTTGACCGTGGGTATTATATATTTAGTCAGATGTCAGCCTGGAGGATGTGGGATCATTTCCCCCAGCGGGGTTGGTAATCGCAATAACTGTTGTCCGTGAGTTGCCGCACATCTGTGCCATCCACGCGCATGATGAATATCTCGCATGAATTCAGGTCTTTATCTGCAACGTTGGTGTATCCGGAAAATGCGATCCATTTGCCGTCCGGGGAAACGCTTGCTCCCTGTGCATTGATGCCCGCCTGTGAGACACGGCGAAGACCGCTCCCATCCGTGTTCATGAGATAAACATCATGTGCGAATGGACCACCCTGGTCGAAGGAGATCAGGGTGTTGACCGACCAGTCGCTTCGTCCGCGCGTGTCGATGGTGTCGTTGACCACTTCGGGACTGCCTCCGTTGAAATCCATGATGTAGAGTTTGTTGCTGTCGTTCTTTCCCATGGCAAAAAGGATCTGCGTGCCGTCCGGCGACCACGTGGCATCGTGAACGTCATTGCCTGATTTGCTAAGGAACTCCTGCGGGTTGCTTCCATCGCGGTCCATGATCCAGATCTGCACATTGCTGTTTCCGGAACGGTAATGGAAAATGATGGTTTTGCCGTCGGGGGAAATTTCAGGCGCGCCAAGGGATTTGCCAAGTTTCGTGAGTTGCACTGTTTTTCCACTGGCAACCTGCATTTCATGGATCTCGGATTTGTTCCCGTCGCTTGCAACATAGACGATGCTCTTGCCGTCCGCAGAAGGATTTGCGTTGAAATTGCCCAGGTCGGAGTTGGTCAATTGACGCCAGTCCGAACCGTCGGCGTTAATCATGCATATTTCGTCGCCGTTGATACTACAGGTATACACGATCCTGCCGGTGGGCTCATCCGGATCGACGACGGGTTTGGTCGCGGTGACCGTTTTTGTAGGCGGCTCGGTCTCAGGGGGTGTGGTTACCTTCCCTGTGGCTGTTGGGGTGACATCCTTCCCAATGAAACGTGCGGTAAAGATGCCGCCCACAATGAGAACAATGCCAGCCAGTGCGATCAGCACGGGCAGACCGAATTTTTTCATGTCAACCGCAAGTTTGGGATGAGCCGTTCTTTTTACAGCGGGCTGATTGCCGGTTTCGATGTCCTGTTTGACATTGATGTACTCTTTGAGCGCAAGCGCCAGTTCGTCCAGCCCGGCTTCGAATTTTGTGCGCAGGTCCACGCGCTGGTGATTGGCGAGTCTCAAGGGAGTGGATGTGTTGTCGTTGCCTTCGATCAAAACCGGGAAGATGCGTTTGCGGTGCTGTTCCCCAAAGCTGATCTCGCGCCGCACCCATTCCGAGTTGTTCGATTCGGGTGAAAGGAGCACAATGATCCCTGTGGCGCCGCGGATCGCCTTTTCGATCTCGCGTTCCCAGGTGGGGGTGCCGGGCGTCAGGTTTTCGATATCCACCCAGATCTCGATGCCGCGTTCGCGCAGTTCCCTGACGATCCGCTTCTGCTTGGCGGTATCTTCGCGGCTGTAACTCATGAAAAAATATGGGGCAGGGGATGTGCTCATGTGCCGACCTCTCTCCAGAGTTGAATGATTGGATTATAGGATAAAAACGGGATTAGGTAAACAAAAAGCCCCCTGAGTTTTACTCAAAGGGCTGTGATATTCAATCTTCCATCTCTTCCGGACGTCTTGGTGAATAGTTGGGAGCCTGCCTGCGGAATTCGTAATTCGCGAGGATCAATTCGATGATCTCCTTTTGTTTCTCTGAAACAACCTTGAACTCCAGCCCCAGGTTGTAATATTCCGGGCTGATATCCCGGTCGCACCATGCCACTCGAACGGGCAGAATGATCGTCTCGTCTTTGACTTCCGGCAGTTCGGGTAATTGGACGGAGATGGTCAGCATGGTATCCACATCCATGTTTTGGTCGCTGATCACCATTGCGCCGAGTAGGTTCATATCTCCGAGATATCCGATCAAAAGACCCTCGTGTACATCGTACACCTGCGAGTAGGACATCAGATCTTTGCGCGGTTGTTTGCGTCTTTCCTGCATTTTGGTCTCCACAGTATAGTTTACATGACTTGAGGACTTAAATCAATTGTGCAACCATCTTAAAATCTTTCTCCACACCGGGTATCTGTGGTTGAATCGGCGTCATGCGATGGATTTATCTTTCCCCTCATTTGGATGATGCCGTTCTTTCCGCCGGCGGATTGATCTACGACCAGACCCATTCGGACATCCCCGTTGAAATATGGACCTTCATGTGCGGCTACCCCTCGGACAAGGAATATTCCCCGTTCGCGCAATTGCTCCATGCCGATTGGGGGTTTGCCTCCGCCGAGGAGACCATCCGGGAGCGGCGCAGGGAGGATACGAATGCCGCGGCAATCGTGGGCGCAAGTGTGCTCCACTTCGATTTTTTGGATTGCATCTACCGGCGCGGCAGGAATGGTGCGTGGCTGTACCATGACATTTCGGTCCCGCCTTTCGATGACGATGCCGGACTCCCGGCTCAGATTGCGGAGGCGATTTCCGCACGCCTCAAACCGGACGATGTGCTGGTCTGCCAACTGGCGGTTGGTTCTCACGTGGACCATGTCCTCGTGCGGCAAGCCGCCGAATTACTGGGGCGCCCCCTCCTTTATGGTATCGACATCCCCTATTTGTTCCTCAAACCCCAGGAATTGGTGCCAAAATCTGCCGGGATGAAAGAATCCGTTCATTCCATAACGGAAACAGGCCTAGATTCCTGGCAGGAGGCGGTTTTGTCGTACAAATCCCAGTTGCCGGGGCTGGGTGAGGCGATGTCCACGCCGGAAAAGGCTCGTGAATCGATCCGATCCTACTGGGCGGAGCGGCAGGGCATCCGCTTGTTACACTTTGTTACAAATTGATAAACAGGCGTCCAGTCTCTTGTATTGACACATAAATCGTGATATATTATGCCCGCTCTACGGGATAGAAAACCCGTGATTTTAAAAATTTGTCCCGCCAGTCGGGACAAAATTCTTATAGCAGGGTAGAAAGATGCCTAACAACTTTTTGACTAAAGAGGGGTACCAAAAATTGCAGGACGAGTTGGATTTCCTGCGTACAGCCAAGCGGCAGGAGGTTGCCAATCGCCTGCACGAGGCGATGGAGGGTGGGGAACTGATCGAAAATGCCGAATACGAAGCCGCCAAAAATGAACAGGCTTTTGTGGAAGGACGCATCCAGGAATTGGAGATACTCCTTGCCTCCGCGAAGATCATCGAAGAGAACGGCAAGAAGAAGAGCGATGCCGTTCAGATCGGCTCGAAGGTGACCATCAAGGAAGGCAACTATGAAGCCGAGACTTTTACCATCGTCGGCGTGGCGGAAGCCAACCCGCGCGAGGGCAAGATCTCGAACGAGTCGCCGATCGGCAAGGCGATCCTGAGCCACAAGGTTGGCGATACCGTAAAAGTCGAAACACCCGGCGGTACATATAATGTCAAGATCCTGAAGATCGGCTAGACTCAGGAGCGACGCAATTCATCCGCCCCGCGCTTCTGACGCGGGGCGTTTATTTTCAATCAGGGGCGAGGGAGAAATCTCCCTCATCCCCGTCCCTTCCACCCTTCAGACACAATGTCCTGCGGGGAGAAGGGGGGAGCAGTTACATGGCTGAATACAATTCACTCGAAAAAATCCGCCTGCAAAAATTGGAAGAACTCCGTGCGGAGAACATTGAAGCCTATCCCACACGCGCCAAACGGACCCACACCTCCGCCGATGCGATTGCCGAGTTCGAGGCGAAAGAGAAGGATGGCGTTGAAGTAAAAGCCACCCTCACTGGACGCATCCGCGCGGCGCGTACGATGGGCAAGATCTCCTTTGCTCACATCGAAGATGGCGCTGGGAAGATCCAATTATTCTTCCGATTGAATGAGATCGGCAAAGAAAATCTGGATTTCTTCAACAAGATGTTCGACCTGGGCGATTTCATCCAGGCGGAGGGAGTCATGTTCCGCACCAAGACCGGGGAAGTGACGCTTCACGTCCACAACTTCAGCCTGCTCGCTAAATCCGTGAGTCCGCTCCCCGCAAGCCCTGCGGACCTTCCTCGACGACAAGGGCTTCCTCGAAGTGGAAACGCCCATCCTGCAACCGATCTACGGCGGCGCGGCGGCGCGCCCGTTCATGACGCATCATAACGAGCTGGAACAGGATATGTACCTGCGCATCTCGTTCGAGTTGTATCTCAAACGTTTGCTTGTCGGCAACCTGGAGCGGGTCTACGAGATCGGGCGCGATTTCCGCAATGAGGGAGTGTCGTTCAAGCACAACCCCGAATTCACGCAACTGGAGTTCTATTGGGCATACGCCGATTATCTACAGGTCATGGAATTGACCGAGCAGATGGTCTCCTTCACTGCCCAGCAGGTTCGTGGCACGATGAAGATCAAATACAAAGATAATGAGATCGATCTGACCCCGCCATGGAAACGGTTGGAGATGCGCCAGGGCATTCTCGAGACATCAGGCATTGACATTGCCGAACACAAAACGGCACAAGATTTGCTCAACGCCATCAGAGCGAAGCATCCGAACAAAGTCGCGGATCCGCACGTCACGCGCGGCAAGTTGATCGACTTCCTGCTCGGCGAATTTCTGGAGCCGACACTCATCCAGCCGACGTTCCTGTACAACTATCCGCGCGATATTTCGCCGCTGGCGAAGTCCATACCGGGCGATGCGTTGACCGTGGAACGCTTTGAAGGCTATGTGGCTGGTTTCGAGTTGTGCAATGCCTTCACCGAGTTGAACGACCCGCTCGACCAGGAACAGCGCTTCCTCGAAATGGGACGCGACTACGCGGACGACGAAGAAGAAAAGAACCCCATGGATGAGGACTACCTGCGCGCCATGCGCTATGGCATGCCGCCCAACGGCGGCTTCGGCATGGGAGTGGACCGTCTTGCCATGATATTGCTCGACAAACACTCCATACGTGAGGTGTTGTTGTTCCCTGCCCTGAGGAACGAAGAATTCGGTGAAAAGAGTTAAACACGACAGACACAAAGTACACGAAGGAACACCCTAAAGAACCTTTGTGTACTTTGCCTTGTAAAAAGTAAAGATGAACAAAAGAAGCATCCTCATCGCTGGCGATATTCTCGCCATCCTCATCGTGACCATGATCGGTTTCGCCACCCACGGTGAAGCGGATTTGTCCTTCCTCCCGCGCATGGCTGCCGCGTTCTTCCCGTTGACGATTGCGTGGTTCCTGCTCGCCCCCTGGTTTGGACTCTTTCAAATGGAAATTATTTCCAACCCCAAACAACTCTGGCGACCCGTGCTTGCCATGCTCTTTGCCGCGCCGCTCGCCGCCATCCTGCGTGGACTGCTCCTCAACGCTCCGATCATTCCCATCTTTGCCGTGGTGCTTGCCTCGACATCCGCTTTCGGCATGTTCCTCTGGCGTGGAATTTATTTCTTGCTACGCCGCAAAACCCGCTAACAACTTTCATCCTTCATAATACATCCTTCATCCTTTCGCATGTTGAAGTGATACAATTCCCACAATGAACGAACAAGCCCTCATCCAGGACGCGCAAGGCGGCAATCTCGACGCCTTCAACACACTGGTCCTGCATTACCAGGACAGTGTGTTCAACACCGCGCTTCGCATCCTTGGCGACGATGACCTCGCCGCCGATGCCGCGCAGGATGCGTTCATTTCCGCTTTCAAAAATATCACATCCTACCGCGGCGGATCGTTCAAAGCCTGGCTGATGCGCACGGTGACCAACGCCTGTTACGATGAACTGCGCCGACAGAAACGCCGTCCCACCACGCCGCTCGAACCGGATACCGGCAATGGTGAGGAGATGGACTCCCCGCGCTGGCTTGCCGACCCGAACATGACCCCCGACCAGCAAGCCGAAGCCGACGAACTCGAGCACGCCATCCAGCACTGCCTCAACAACCTGCCGCTCGAATTCAAGACCGTGGTCATCATGGCAGATATTCAGGGCATGGATTACACCGAGGTCGCCGCCGCCGTTCGCGTGCCGCTGGGCACCATCAAGAGCCGCCTCGCCCGCGCCCGCCTGCGTTTGCGCGAATGTCTGGCTGGCTTCGAGGAACTTTTGCCTTCCACATACCGTCTTGAAATGGAGGGCCGCGCCTGATGAAACAACGTGATATAGAACTCCTCTCTGCCTATCTGGATGGACAACTCAGCCCATCCGTTTCCGCGCGACTGGAAGCCCGCCTCAAAACGGACCCGGAGCTTGTCTCCGTCATGGACGACCTGCGCACCGCCCGGGGTTATCTCCGTCAACTCCCCAAGCGACGCGCTCCCCGCAACTTCACCCTCACCCGCAAAATGGTGGGACAAAACCCGCCGCTCCCGCGTGCCTACCCCGCTTTCCGCTTTGCAACCGCGCTTGCGACCCTGTTATTCTTCCTGACCTACGGTGTCAACTTCCTCGTCCCGCAATTCCGTCCCGCCGCCGGGTTGGGCGGTGGAGGCGATGGTAATGAAGTGCAAATGTTCTCCGTGGAGGAAGCGCCCGCGCTCGAAGCTCCCGCACCTGCGGCTCCCGCTCCCACGGAGGCGCCAGCCGCCGCCGAGCCTGCCGCCCCTGCGCCGACGATGACTGTCCCTGCCGAGGATGCCGCCCGTATCATGGAGACTCCCGCCGCGAAGAGCGGCGAAGAGACGGAAAATGTCGTTGTTCAGGATCAGCCTCAAGTCCCGCAGGAACCGCAAGCGGTCCTGCCGCCGATTTCCTCCGTGTGGCAATTCATCCTGCTGGGAGCCGCGTTCATCGGCGTAGTCTTTATGACGATCATGCGTCGAATCTCGGCCAGGCGTTGGAAATGATAATCAAGCGGCAGTCACCTCGAAGATGACTGCCGCTTCTAAACCATGGCAAACACCGAATACAATTTCTGCCCGCGTTGTGGGATGGCTGTCGTACATGAAGAACGTTTTGGAAAAGTGCGACCGGTCTGCCCGCGATGCGGGTGGATTCATTTTATAGACCCGAAGGTCGCCGCCGCGGTGTTGATCGAACAGGATGGGCGCGTGTTGCTGGTGCGGCGTGTGAACGAACCCTTCCGCGGCATGTGGACATTACCGGCGGGATTCGTTAACGGCGGCGAGGACCCCGCTGAGGCGGCCGCCCGCGAATGTTTGGAAGAGACAGGTTTGAACGTGCGAGTGACGCGTGTGTTCGATATCGTCGCCGGGAAGGAGCATCCGCGCGGCGCGGACTTTGTCATCGTCTACCATGCGGAGATCGTCAGCGGCGAGTTGACTCCCGCCGATGATGCCGATGCTGTTGATTGGTTCCCATTAAATGAGTTGCCTCCGCTGGCGTTCCGCGCCACGCAAAAAGTTTTGCTTGGTAGATAAAATCCCACTTTGGTACTCCATTAACTCCCCTTACTAAAAGTAGATCATGCTTGTATAATCCCGCCTATTCAACAAAGGAGAATAAATGAAAACCAGAAGTGCTGTCTTTTTTCCATTCCTTGCTTTGCTCGTTTTTGTGATCAGTGTGGGGTGTTTATGCACGGGTCTGACAACCGATACGCCTACCGAGGTGCCTGTGGTCCAGCCGCCGGTACAGCAACCGACCCAAGCTCCAGTGGTTGAGCCGACCGAAGTACCCGCCACCGAAGTGCCGGTAACCAATAACACTTCGGGCGGGTTGACGACTTTCACCGACCAGAATAATTTCTACGCCATTGACGTGCCCGCGGATTGGACCTACGAACACTCCGTTTCAGATGACAATATCGTTTACACCGATACCTTCACCTCGCCCGATGGCGGCGCGGTGATTGAGAATATTGTTTACAACGATGGCGAACCCTTCACTGGCAGTCAGCATGGTAAGTTCGCTCTGCAAATTTTGAACAAGTTCTATAGCAAGACCGGTCTGGAGGGTGATATCCGCGTTTCGAGCGACCAGATCATGAAGGATGGGAGCGAGCGCCTGATCTGGACATCCAAGGAAGGGAAGTATTCGGGGTATTCCTACTTTGAAATACGCGATAAAGTGAACTTCCTGATGTTTACGGTGAATTGGGGAGACGCTGTAAAGGATCAATACTTCGATACGGTGATGGCTGTTATTGACAGTTATCGCGTTCCATAACCGTTTCTGACAACTCTTGAGACCGGCGCAAGCCGGTCTCATTGTTTAATCGTCCCGAAGGTTTGGATTGAATCCGTTGCAGACCGCGTGAAAACCTTCGGGACGTGTGCTACAATAATTTTATGAACACGCTGACCGACCTCCGTCCTTCGCCGATCGCGGGTCAATGGTATGAGGGCAATCCCAAAACGCTGGCTCGCAAAGTGGATGAATATCTGAACGCCGCGCAACTCCCCGCGCTGGATGGGGAGGTGGTGGCGGTCATTGCTCCGCACGCCGGTCACATCTACTCCGGCGCCGTGGCGGGATACGCCTTTGCCGCGCTTCGGGATGCTTCGTTGCGGCTCGACACAAGCCCGGAACTGGTCGCCGTTATCTCGCCGATGCACCAGCCCTATTACGAACCGTTAATTACCACTGCCCTTCCTGCAACGTGTCTTCCAACACGAGTGGAAATTGTTGCCCGTGATGGTGCGTGGACAAGAACCCCGTCTCTCGCAGGCGCTCGGCAAGTCGCTTGCCAAAGTCCTGCGCGGCAAAAAGTATGCTCTCGTCGCCAGCACAGACCTGTCCCATTTTTACGATCAAAACACCGCCAACCGTCTCGATGCAGAGATGTTGCGTCGCTTCGAATCCTTCGAGCCCGATTCCATTTTCGATGCCGAGCGCACCGGCAAGGGCTTTGCCTGCGGTCATGCCGCAGTGGCGGCGGTGCTATGGGCGGCGCGCGAATTGGGCGGGAACAAGGTGCAAGTCCTGCATCATGCCACCTCCGGCGATGTGACGGGCGATTATTCGTCGGTTGTCGGTTACGGCGCGGCGGCGGTGTTGAAATCGGCAGGCTGATGTTTCGGCAGATGCGGCATGAGCTTTTATATCGGTACCAAGTCGGCTAAATGCCGACTTTTTCAAAGGTAATGGAGAGATCAATGGCGAAAAAGAAAAAGAAATATTCCATCAATTGGGAAGATGATGAAGCCGTTTCATTCGAAGTGAACGGGGTCGAATACACGAGCCTGGAAGACGTGCCCGATGAGGACGATCGGCTGAAACTCGAAGCGATGATGGATTCCGCCGAAGATGCCGAATTCGACGCCGAGTTCGAAAAAGACCGGAAGGACCTGGAACGCATCGAAAAGGTTCCCTTCGAAAAGATCATCCTTTCGATCTTTACCGGCGTTGCCGTGGTCATGCTGTTGGTGGCGGGGATCGCGTCCTTCAACAATATCAGGAAAATCAACAGGGAGGAAAGCGCATCCGGTCGCGTGGTGGATATGACCAAACAGCTCGAATATGATGAGGAGGATCGAGACCGGATCATCGGTGAAACGTATTACCCGGTGGTGGAATTCACCGCCAACGATGGCAAACGCCGTCAGGTTCAGTTGAACGAAGGCAGTTGGCCCCCTGCCTATGAAATTGGGGACGAGGTCACGATCCTGTATGAGCCAGACCATCCGCTGGATGCGCGGATCAAATCCTTTGCCAGCTCCGCCGGGATGTGGATATTACCGTCCATCACCGGCTTTTTGGGAATCGCGTTTCTTGGCGCGGTCATCGTTGTGCAGAGGTTTTTGCTGTCTGATGAGTGATTATTTCAAACTGACTTTTTCCTACATGAACGGCTTCCCGATCAATTCCAACCGGAGGCGCATCTTCACGTCATTATCCACGAACAACACGCCGTGCAGTTGATGCACGGGATGGAAATCGGCGCCCTCCAGGATCGCGCTGTTCTCGGGGACCGACCCGTCGCCATTCGCCCTCGATTCGTACACCGACTGCACGATCCGTTCCTCAGAACTGCGCTGGAGTTTGATGCTGTCGACGGTTTTTTGTCCATATCCGAAGATGCAGGTGGTCGGGACGCTCGTGGAAAGACCCAGTTCCCGTTTGAAGTCACGCGCCGCCTGCCATAATGGTTTTTGTTCCGGCGTAAGCCAGCCTCCATCCTTCATGAAATTGTAGGGCTGACCGAACTGGTCTGCGCCGCAGGCATAGACCGGCAGGATCTGATAGGAGGTGTAGAACGTGGAGATCACCTTCCGCAGTGTCTCGCCCATCAGACCGAACGGCAGGACGTCCGGTCCGAATAACAGACTCGAGACCGCCGCAGGCGTTCCCAAATGCGGACCTCCCATCAGGATCAATTTATCGACTTTGTCCTTGCCGCCCAGCCTCTCCACGTAATACCGGCTGACCAGTGTTCCCAGGCTGTGGGCAACCAATTTGATCGGCTTAACGGGCAACGCGTCTATGAACTGGGAGAGTTGTTTCGCCGTCAAGCGGATATCCTGCCGCCAATCGTATGCGAATTCAAAGAAATCCTTGCCGCGCGTATATCCCAGGTCTTCGACCAGATAATCCCCCAAATAACTGTATTGCTCCAGTTTGACCAGGTTGGGCACCACCACCACTTCCTGCAAAATGCCGCGCGGCTCGATGCCCGG
>JBFYRY010000062.1:0-20542 GCA_041302025.1 Chloroflexota bacterium
ACTCTACAGCGAAGGCAAAGGCAGTGACCCATACGCTCGTCAACGCGAAGCAGACCAACAACGTGAACAGACATTTATAAGTATCCGAAACCGCTTCAAGTTGATTCCGAACCGCTGGTTCGATAAATCAGCCAATTATGCAACGCGCCTAGGACCCGACCGCGAAGACAGCATCGCAGACCTAGGCATGGGTCATACCACCCTGCGTCGCATGCTGAGCGAGTTGGGCAAACGACTTGCCGCGCAAAGCGCCATCAAAAACACGGACGATATTTACTGGCTGATCGAAGACGAAGTGAGTGAACTTGCATCCCTGCTCGAACGAAATGAAGTCCTGCCCGATCACTCTGCCCGCGTTAGTGAACGAAAAGCCGTGTGGCATGAACAGATGAAACTCGTCCCGCCTGCCATGCTCCCTGAAAATTCCATCTGGGCAAAAATGCTGCCTTGGAACCGTGCCAACACCACCAGCAACGTGCTGACAGGCGTAGCCTCCAGCGCAGGCAAGGTCACTGGCACGGCGCGCGTCCTGTTCGGACCCGAAGACTTCGGCAAGATGAAACACGGCGATATTCTGGTCGCGGTCACCACCACCCCTGCGTGGACTCCGCTCTTCGCGCTTGCCTCCGCCATCGTCACCGATTTGGGAGGTCCGCTCAGCCACAGCTCCATCGTGGCGCGTGAGTATGGCATCCCTGCGGTAGTGGCAACAGGCATCGCCACACGCCGCATCACGGACGGTCAGACCGTCACCGTGGATGGCGGCGTGGGAACGGTGGAGTTGAAGTAGAGAAAATGAAAAGGAGATTAGATCTCATGAACGATAGAAATTTCGTCACAGGATTGGCTGTTCTTGCGGCAGGTCTATTCGCATCAAGCATTTCGTCCTTCCTTGAGCACTTTGTGCTCTTTGAAACCGCAACTGATTTCGCACGAGGGTTTTTCGATGGACTCTCCGTGGTTGCCTTTGCGGTCGCCATCTTTGTCCTTGTTCGCAGTAAGCGAACAACAAAACCTTGAAAGGAGTTTGACATGAATATCTCACAAACTTATATTGCAGTATCCATCATAGCTTTGGCGATTGTTGCCTTTCTTGTTTTCTTCGTAAGCAAGAACAGAAAGGAAAACAGACTCACGCCATTAGCCAGCCTTGCTTTTACATGTACGGTGTTAGGCGTCGTTTTTAGTGATGACAGATTGATTGGTTATAGCTTGATGGGTGTCGGCGTGCTTCTCGCCGTTGTTGACATGTATAACCGATCAAAGCAGAAATAAACCACAGTATGTCATCCCCGCTCTGCAGGCATTAAGGCATCGGTACACTCCAAATCCAGGATGAACAGGCTTCCACTTGGCAGGCGGTGCTAGGATGACTACGTGGAGCAAACGATCTGCTGAACGAAAAGAAAGTAAAGAAAATGAAAAAGATTATTCTTGCAACCAAACGCCGCTGGAACTGGAAAGTATTCCTTGTGCTGGTCGGGTTGATCGTTCCAGCGGCATTTGCCATTCTGCCCTATTCCATCCATCTTCAGAATGCCTACAACCAACAGGATATCACTACCAGATTTGGATGGGAGATCATTGTGATTAATACGCTGGTGAACAGCCTGTTGATCGTAATCTTGGGCGGACTTGGTCTGGCACTGGCAAATCGTATTGGGCTTGGAATGCCGTTTGTGGAGGGGTGGGTCAAGCGCGAACCGGTTCCATCCCGTTTCCGCAATGTAACCGCCATTGCCTGGATCTCGGCAGTGGGCTTTGTTCTGTTGATCCTGTTCCTGCAAGGCATGGTTTTCGGACCACCAATGAAAGCCATGTTTGGTGAATTGGGCATTGAGATGCCAGCAGAAGCCTCTACACCGCCTCTTTATGGATTTCTAGCCGCGATCTCTGCTGGAATTACAGAAGAGACTCTCTTTCGGCTGTTTGGCCTGTCCCTGCTGGCATGGCTCGGTGGGTTGCTTTTCCATGATCCCGATGGGCGACCAAAACCCGCCGTGTTATGGACAGCTAATGTCCTCTTTGCCCTGGCCTTTGGCGCGGCGCACCTGCAAACTGCGGCTGCCATCGGATGGCCCATCAACGCTTTGGTCATCACCCGTACGATTGTCTTGAACGGCCTTGGTGGTCTGGCATTCGGCTGGTTGTTCTGGACGTTTGGGCTGGAAAGCGCCATACTGGCACACCTCTTTGCCGATGTCATTCTTCACGCGTTGATCCCCTTTACTGCAACGCTACAAGACGAGACAGGCAAGATACTTGCAACTGCTGGCGTGGTGGTTGCCATCCTATTGATCATTGTATGGGCGTGGAGGACTCTGATCACAGAGAGTCACAAATACCACGCACCAACAGCGAATTGAAAGGATTTTGACATGACTAAAAACGAACGCAAATATCCCAATGGGTATTGGATTGCCATCGGCATCGCCACACGCCACATCACGGATGGTCAGACCATCACCGTGGATGGCAGCGCGGGGACGGTAGAACTACTTGAAAGGATCGGTTGATGATGAGTATTATGACCGCTGAAAATATTTCAATATGCTTCTGACAGATATTGGAACAGAAAGGAGTATTCCAATGTCACACGAAAACTATTTGCATCGCAGGAACCAGTTCATGAGATCGTTTGATCGGTTGCTTGCTCGCGTGAAGCCATCGGTTATTTCATGGCTTGGCAACGAGCAGGCTGAACGGTTCATGCGCGAGTCACGCCAGGAATATGAAGCGTTGATTCCCCGCATCCCCTTCATTGGAAACAGTTTGGCGACGCTCAGTTTCTTTATGCCGGTGACCCGCTACCTTGCCGTATATCGTGCCCTGCAGAAACAGGGACGTACCGTTGAGGAGGCCGGGCACCTGATCTATCGCATGGGTACAGAAGAAGCGCTGGCGATCCCAACTCGTGGCCGTCGAGTCATGGAGATTCTTTGGTTTTCCCGGTGGCTTAGGAAGCTGATCAAGAAAAGGGCAATCAAGTCGCAGCAACGCATATACCCGGCCGACTTTGTTATGAACTACGTGGAAGGCGACGGTCAGGAGTTCGATTATGGGGTTGATTACATCGAATGTGCCAATTGCAAATTCCTTCAGGCCGAGAACGCCTTCGAAATCGCCCCGTATGTGTGCGCGACAGACAAACCCATCAGCGAATTGATGGGCTGGGGCTTGTACCGGAGGACAACCATCGCGGATGGATCCCCGGTCTGTAAATTCTGTTTCAAGAAAGGCGGCAAGACGCAAGTGGTGATCCCTCAATCCTTGCTGACACCGCTTGGGATAAAAGACTAAAGTATTGACAAGATGTAAATGTAAATGCCATGAAAGGAGTTTGACATGTCTAAAAATGAAAAGAAGTACCCCAAAGGCTATTGGATGAGCGTTGGCATCAGTATAGGTGTCGCAATTGGCGTCGCGATGGGTCCGATCTTCGACAATATCGGTATTGGGATCGCCATTGGCATTGCCATCGGTTCTGGCATCGGCGCATCACTGGAGCGGAGGAACAAGGACAACATTCGTTCGCTCACCGAGCAGGAGCAGAAGCGGCGGAAATTGGGTGTTGTCATTGGTCTGGCGCTGGTCGGCGTCCTGCTTTTAGCTACGATTGTTGCGTACTTCCTTGCAGGAGGATAATACGAAATCATGGACAGGAAAAATGAAAGGAGTTTGCCATGTCCACCAACAAATATCGAGTCCATCGCTTTGACCTGCGCATGACCGCCGATCAAAGCAAACTGGAACAGTTTCTGAATAACCTGGAAGGCGAGATCATCGCGATCATTCCAAATGTGACGGTTACACCAATGACCTGGGCATCCCGCGTGGACTTTCTGCTCATCGTGGAAAAGATTGCGTAGAAAAATATGAACACAAAACTTTTGATTGGCATTCCGGCGCTAGTCCTGCTGGCCGCCTGCGCCCCGCCCCCGACGCCTGCCCAACAAGTTGGCATTGCCAACCCCGCCTCCGCCTACTGCGTGGAGCAGGGATACCGCTCCGAGATCCGTACAACGGACGATGGCAGCCAAAGCGGCGTGTGCATCTTTCCCGATGGAAGCGAATGTGACGAGTGGGCTTACTTCCGCGGTGAGTGTGGACCCGCCAACCAAACACCGTCGCCAGCCAATCCACCGCCCAAAACCTGGGTGAATTTGTTTGAGGGTTCCAACTATGGCGCGTTCTTTGACGTGATCCTGACCGATGACGGCAACATTCTAGTGACTGGCGCGACCAATCACCTGCACATGCCACCGTATTCCGGGGATGCCCTCTTCATGAAACTGAGCATTGCAGGCAACGTACTCTGGGAGCGTACCTGGGGTGGTGACGGGTATGATCAGGCGGATTCGGTGGTACCAGCCGGAGAGGGAGGGTACTACATTTTTGGCGAAACCGATTCCTATGGCGCTGGCGATCGGGATTTCTTCCTCCTAAAGATCACCAAAGATGGCGAAGAGGAATGGTATGAAACATACGGCGGATCGGGCAGAGAGTGGCCCTACGGGATGCTTTCCTTTTCGAACGGTGACCTGCTGCTTTATGGATTCACGGAATCCGTCGGAGGGGGCAGGGATGAATTTGCCATCCGTGTTGCGCAGGACGGCAGCATCATCTGGGAATACACTGTTGAAAATCCCGGTGAGGAGCTTGTGCTGGATGTTCTCGAAACCCCGGAAGGGAATCTCGTCCTCGCTGCGAACGTCGATGAAGATGGCGAGCTGGTAAAACTGGATGCCGGAGGGAAGATCGTCTGGACACAACGTTACGAACTCCCCGGCTGGCAGTACGCCTCCCAGATCGCCGAAACCGATGACGGCGGATTCCTTCTGACGGGTTTTTCAATGAGCCCCAACCGGCAGGCGGATACCTGGCTTGCCCGTAGCACTTCTACCGGCGAACTGGTTTGGGAGACCTCCTTCGGGGAAGCAAACTTCGATGATTATGCCAATTCCATGATCCGCCTCAGCGATGGAACCTATCTGATCGGCGCAATTGCGAACGGGGTGCTTCTCAACCGCGTTGACGAAGATGGCACTGTCCTGTGGAGGCGATCCCTGCTCGATCCGCAGACCGTGTATGGCGGTATGGCGCTGGCAGAACTCGAGGATGGAGGTTATCTCGTTGCTGGTCTGATCGAGCTTATCGGAGGTCGCTCCTATGATGCGCTCATTCTGAGAACCGATGCCGAGGGACGGGTTGGAGAGTAGGGAACGCGTCAGATGAGGAGATGCTCGTGATGCTGAATCAGGCAAAAGGTCGTCCGAATCGAAATGTCGCTTCAAAAAAGGCAAATGTCGCCCAAATGTCGCCCGCACGCCGTTGTGATTTTGGGTACTGCTCCCGATAATGGCATCAAACCTGAAAGGAGTAAAACATGAACCAACCTGATCTCGGACTCAAAGTCTCGGAACTGCGCCAGCAAAAAGCACTGACGCAGGAGCAACTGGCGGAACGCTGTGAAGTCAGCGCCCGCACCATCCAGCGCATCGAAAGCGGAGAAGTGGACCCGCGCGCCTATACCCTGCACTACACTCTGCATCCCCATCATTCCGCTTCTGCTGTGGTCGTGGAAGAAAAATCAATCCTTCAAGATCGACCAGCACGGACGACAGGTGCTCAACTTCCAGATCACCATGATCCTGTGCCTCTTCGCCGCCGCTTTCCTGCTCATGGTCTTTCCCGCCGGGCTCGTATTGGTGGGCGAACAGGCCGTGAGCGCCATGGAAAATACACCCGCCTTCATCCTGGCGACCATCTGCCTGCCATTGCCCCTGATCCTCATCGGCATCTTCTGCACGTATCAGGGCGTGGTCAATGCCATGCGGGCGCTGTCGGACAAACCCATCCGATATGCATTGAGCATCCCGTTTGTGAAATGATCCAACAAGGTGACAGTCATCGATGCAGATGACTGTCACCGAGAATCGATTGGGACGAATACTGATGAAAAAGATAACCGTCTGCTTTTTGATCGTGACGTTTTTGATCGCATCCTGCGGCGGAGGGATGGAAACGGCTCAACCTACCCTCAGCCTGCCATCCGCCACCCAGGCATCGCCTCAGCCCGAGCGGACTCTGTTGACTGCCGACGCACTGACGGATGGATTCGCGTTCGATGATCCGGTGGATGAGTCCGCGCTGACCCCACCCGATGATGCATCTCCAGCCGCACACATCTTTGAAGGTCGCCTGGAACTGCTCGGGGAAAAAGAGAACGGCAAGATTGAAATCCTGCGCGGCGAACTGGAACCGGAAAATACATACCTGCCGGAGTTTGATTTCGAGTTCGTGCAGGATAATGGTTACTTGATCCCTGTCCAGCGCGGGCTGATCATCGTCGAACATCCCACCTGGAACATCATTCTCGAACCGGGGCGCGTCTGGCAGGAAGCGGGCGACGGCAATTTTTCTCGTGCTTCACTGCCATTTGCCCTGACGGTCAAGGGCGGGAACGCCACCTTCAACGGCACACTGACATTCCTGTTCGATGACCAGCACGTCTCGAAGATCTGGTATCAGGTCACGCAGGAGACCACCAGTTACACTCGCGCCAATTTGTGGGGGTTGCTGGATGCGGCTTATTATCCGGGAGCAGTGACCGGGTCAGACCAGATCCGGGCGGATTTTGCCGCAGAACTGTCTGCACGGATGCCGGTCAAGCCCATCGAAGCACTGGCGGATGATTATCCCGGTGTGGATGTTTCTGCGTTTGGGAGCGGCGTGACTCCCGGGCACATGACCTGGTATGGCATTGTGGTGAACGGGGTCAACTACATCGGCGGATGTCAGACGCGTTTCGGTCGTTATCCCTATTGCCAATCAATGCGCGCCACCTCGTACTCAACAGCTAAATCCGCTTTTGCCAGCGTGGCGCTGATGCGGCTGGCACAAAAATACGGCACGGATGTGGCAGACTTGCTCATCAAGGATTACGTGCCCGAGTATGCCGCCAGCCCAGGTGATTGGGAACGGGTGACTTTCAACAACACGCTCGACATGTCCACAGGTAACTATGTTTCAGCGGGATTCATGGTGGATGATGACAGCGACAAGATGGGTGTGTTTTTCGGTGCCCAGCCTTACACTGAACGGATCAAGGAGGCATTCAGCGCACCCCATCAAACTGATCCAGGCACACGCTGGGTCTACCGCACCAGCGACACATTCATCCTGACCCGTGCCATGCAAAACTACCTGCAAACCCAGCAAGGATCGGATGCCGACATCTACCAGTTTGTGGTGGATGAAGTGTATCGTCCGCTCGGACTTGGTCCCGGTGCCTTCACCACCATGCGCACTGCCGACAATGACTGGCAGGGACAAGCCGAGGGCGGTTACGGTCAATGGTGGATCCCCGACGACATCGCCAAAATCGGGACTTTCCTAATCCGTGATCTTGGGGAGATCAATGGTGAGCAGATCCTGCACCCTGATCTGCTGGCGGCGTCACTGCAACAGAATCCCGATGACCGTGGCGTGCACATTGACAGTCAGCGCATGTACAACAACTCGTTCTGGGCGAACCGCTACACCACAGCGAATGGATTCGCCTGTGAGTTTTGGGTGCCGCAGATGCTCGGCGTCAGCGGGAATGTGGTGGCGTTGTTCCCAAACGGGATCACGTACTATTACTTCAGCGATAACCGGGAATTCACCTGGGATGCGGCGTTGCGCGAGTCAGACAAGATCATTTCACTTTGTCGCTGATTCTTGAAACGCTCTCATTGATAGTTACAAAGAGAAAAATCATGAATAAGACAACGGATTGGATCAAGTGTCATCAAATCGCTGCCTTCTTCCTCATCACCTTCGCGATCACCTGGGGGCTGGGATTCTCCTACGACGCCGTCTTGAACAAAGGCAAGGTATTCCTGTTCCCTCTGGTTGCGGTTGCCACCTGCGGACCGGGGCTGGCGGGGATCATCGTCACTGCGATCACCAATACGCAGCCGAAACAAGGAACGAAGCGAGCCAGCTGGATCGCCTTTCTCATTGCCCTGGTCGTGTCGGCGCTCATCTCCCTTGCCTCCATCCTAACGAGCAATATCACCTCATTCTCCATCTTTTTACTCGTTCTAACCCTGATTACGGCGATCCCGGTCGCCTTCGTGATCAGCATGGCATTTTCGCGCATCCCGGCGGTTAAAAGCTATCTCTCCTCGCTGGTCCGGCTGCGAGGCATGTGGGGCTGGATCATTCTGGCTCTGGTCCTGTTCCCGGCCTTGTTCCTGCTTTCGAACATCATCAGCGCATCGCTGGGCAGGCAGGCTGTTGCAGTCAACCAGGTACCGCAGACCGGGCCAACCGGCTGGGTCGTGATCGGCCTGATCGCGCTCAAGTTCTTCCACCAGTTGTTCTTCTACAACGCCGTCGGCGAAGAGACCGGTTGGCGCGGTTTCGCGCTATCCAGGATGCAAGCCCGCCTCAGCCCATTGATCGCCTGCCTGATCATTTCCCTTCTATGGGTAAACTGGCATCTGTTCCTGTGGAAAGCGGAGGGTAATCCATTCTCTTCCTGGGAGTACTGGATCGTCCAATATGCGCTTCATATAACCACTGCACTGATCATCGGCTGGCTCTACAATCGTAGCAGGGGGAGTATCTTGATTGCAGGTGTCGCCCACGCGGCCGCCAATACGGGCAATGCGGTTTTCTCCAACATGGATTCGCTGATCCTTATCTTGGTCCTGGCAGTCGCTGCACTAGTGATGATTCTGGCCGACCACATGTGGAAGAAACTGCCCTCCGATCACCCGGCGGTTTGTCAGACGCCGGGATTAGGTGAGAAAAATAATGTTGAATTGTCTCAACAGTGAAAGGAGTTTTACCATGAAACAAACTGTGAAACCCGAAGCGATCACTCGGGTCGACAACATGCTGGCCCAGATGACCCGCGATGGCAACTTCACGGGTTCCGTATTGATCGCGCAAGACGGGAAGGTCCTGCTCAGCAAAGGGTATGGGCTCGCGGATCGCATGCAAGGAATCCCCAATACGCCCAAGACGCGCTTTCACCTCGGCTCCATGACCAAGCAGTTCACGGCGATGGCGATTCTCATCCTTCAATCCCAGGGCAAATTGAGCGTCAAAGACCCCATCTGCAACTACATTGCCAACTGTCCTGCGGCGTGGCAGAACATCACCATCCATCACCTGCTGACACACACATCGGGGTTGTCTAGTCAGTTGTCAGACCAACTTTATCGAGCGATTGAGACTGGCCCAAGCGGTCCGGTGACACCGGCTGATCACGCGACCTGCCTTGGCCTCACCCGTGGGTGGTCGTTGGATACTCGTCCGGGCGAGCGGTACGCTTACAACAATTTCGGCTACATTCTTTTGGCCTACATCATCGAACAGGTATCCGGCCAATCGTATGCGGATTTCCTCGAGCAGGCCATCTTCACACCCCTGAACATGCGGGACACAGGATACCAGGATAGTTCGAGCGGAGTGGCGGGGATCTACACCGATCGCGAAGATACAACGGCAGTGCAGTTTGGGTCGCCGCCCGTCTCCGAGGGCTCGGGACATCTGTACTCCACTTCCGAAGATCTCTTCCTATGGGACCAGGCTCTCTATACCGACCAGTTACTGCCTCGGACTGAGCTGGAGTTGATGTTTGAGCCTTTTGTCCGTGAGATAGGCGACAACACCCCCGGAATACCCGCCGCGTTGGGCTTCGGCTATGGGTATGGTTGGTTCGTGGGACGAGATCGAGGCCGGCCTATCGTCGCTGGCGCGGGGGGTGGGCCGGCATTCGCCACGCTGATCATGCGATATCCAGAAGATGAACTGGTAGCGATCATGCTGACGAATCAGGGGGGCATCGACTGGTCCGTCTGGGCAGTCATCTCCAACGCGTTGTTCGTCGAGGAGTAGGTTCTGTCAATTCAGATATACACAAGTAAGGAGTCTGACATGTCAACAAAATATCCAGCCGAAGCGAATCAGGAAAACGCACAGCCTTCTGCCCCCGATGATCGTCCACTACCTCGGCAACGTGTTCATCAGCTCATTGACAGGCTACATGCAAAGCAGAGCTTCCATCGAGATGCAGGCTTTGTATGGCGTAATTTTCTCGCTTGGTATTGTTCCAACGACGCTTATGATTTTGTGGACCAGATTTTTCTCGTCAAGGTGGCTGCCTGGAAAGGAAATGGATGGCAACGTTCAAAACAGTTCCATTAAGTGAAAAACATCTTGAAGATGCCGCTTTATTAGTGAGTCAACGCTATCAGCGGCTGCGCGAACAGGAACCGCACCTTCCGCACCGTTATGCTGAAGTCAGCAACCTGTTACCTCTTTTGCAAAATATCTTGAAGGTGACCGGAACCGGTGTGGCTGCGATACGGGGAAGTCAGTTGGTTGGTTTCCTCACTGGTTGGCAAATGCCATCCTTCAGGGGAAAACGAAGCGCATATAGTCCTGAATGGGCAAATGCGGCAGATATGGAAGATAGCGCGCGCATCTATGAAGAGATGTACAGCCATCTATCCGCGATTTGGCTTGCAGATAAATATATCGCCCACTACATCAGCCTGTTCCCCAACGATATTGATGCGTTGAGAGCATGGAACTGGATGGGGTTTGGAATGTTCGCCATTGATGCCTTACGCGGTTTGGATCCAATACAGACCGACGTGGCAGATGTGCGCATTCAACGCGCAGAGTCAAGCGATATTGAACAGGTAATTGAACTGCAGGAAGCCTTGTGGCAGTACATGAAATCAGCCCCGATCTTTCTTATTTCGGAGAAAAGGGATCGCGCCTACTACGAAGAATGGTTGGGGAATCCAAACAAGGTGGTGTGGTTGGCTTATTCAAATGATGAGCCAGTGGCTTTCATGAGGCTGGGACCAGCCGATGAGGATGTGTGCACAATCATCATTGATGAGAAGACCACCAGCATCTATGCCGCTTTTACAAAGGAAAAGGCGCGAAGCGAAGGTATCGCCACAGCCTTGCTTGACCATGCGTTAAAGTCGGCGCGCGAATCCGGCTACGAACGATGCGCGGTGCCTTTTGAACCGATGAACCTGCTCGGTACGCGTTTCTGGCTCAAGTATTTCAAACCTGTTTGTTTTTCGATCCTTCGCATCGTTGACGACCGGTTGATAAGCTAGAAAAGGGTCAATGCGGAAACCACTTTCGAGATAGGAGTTCAATATGTCAACACAAGATATCAAAATTTCTTCAATAAGCATCCCCCATAGCCTGAAAGTAGTCGGCATCATCGGCGGGATATGGGCTATATTGACCATCGGAGGAGCAACGCTCGCCTACTTCCCCGAACATCCCGACTTTTCGATATTCAGTACCTATCTCAGTGACATAGGCGCCACCCCCGATTGGCCGCAGATCATATTCAACGCCAGCACGCTCATCGCGGTTCCAATACGCTATCTTGTGCTAGTACTGCTGGTCATGCGACTCAGGCAACTGGGCGCAGGCAAATCGTTTGCGGTCGCAACTCTGATCGTTGGTTTTTTATCCACCACCGGAACAGCCTTAATGACTGCCACACCCTACACTGTGTCCATGCCCATCCACAAAACAGGCATCGGGCTGTACTTCCTGGGAGTGATTGTGTTGCAAATGATAATTTTCTTCAAGGAATGGTCGCTGAAAGAAGTTCCCAAAATCCTGCCATCGTTAAGCCTGCTGATGGTTATTCTGTACTTGGTTTTCCTCGCCATGTTTATCCTCTATGAGCAAGGGACAGTCAGCCGTACTGCCCCGGTAATCTGGGAATGGCTAGCCATCCTCTCGTCCATTGTTTGGATGTTGGCCCAAAGTTATGTGCTGGGAAAGGAAATATGAACAGGCAAATTCTATTTTCCATCCTCGCCCTGTGTATCCTCGGCGACGCCGTTTACCTGACCCTGATCCTGATTGCCCCTCCCGCACCTCTACCCGCTGACGCGCCCATAACAGAATTCTCCGCCGGGCGGGCCATGCAGGATCTCGAAGTTATTGCTCGTGAGCCGCATCCCATGGGGGAATTCGCAGCGCACGCCGCTGTGCGTGACTTCCTCCTGGGCGAGATCCGTGAACTCGGTCTTGAGCCGCAGGTGCAGGATACCTGTGGCGTTCGCTTTGTTGCGCCGGGATTCATCATTGGCGGGGCGGTGGAGAATATACTCATCAGGTTGCCGGGCACCGATCCCAATGGCGCTATCCTGCTGATCGCGCACTATGACTCTACGCCGGGGGCTCCCGGCGCAGGGGATAACGGCACAGGAGTGGTGGCGCTCCTGGAAATCCTGCGCAATCTGCATTCAGGTTCTCCGCTCCGTCAAGATGTGATCTTTCTCTTTGTTGATGGGGAGGAACCCGGGCTGATCGGTTCCAATGCCTTCGTCGCGCAACATCCCTGGTTCGAAGACACCAGGCTTGTGATCAATATGGATGTCGGCAGGAAGGGGTTCCCGGCAATCGTGCAGACCAGCCAAGGGAACGGCTACCTAATCCAGGCATTGGCACGCACCGCGGATAAGCCAACGTATATTTCGGTGCCAGTTCGCTTGTTCCCATCCGGTGATCAGGATCTGGTTCCATTCAAAGAGGCAGGAATCCCAGGAGCCTTCTTTGCCCTCTCAACTGCGGCGCAAGAAATACACACCATGCTGGATCTACCCGAGACCGTTGACCCTGCCAGCCTGCAACATTTTGGGAGCCATATTCTGGGACTGGTGCGCTACCTAGCGGATATGCCGATATCAGAAATGGATGGTGCTGGTAGAGATAGCATCCCTGAGCAACTCTATTTCCCGATGCTGGGCACGCTAGTACATTATCCAATCGGCTGGGCTTGGCCGCTGTCGTTCGTGGCTGGCCTGTTTTTCATCAGAACGATTGCTTATGGGTTCCACAAGAAGGAATTAACCTGGAAAGGATTGGCTGTAGGTTTGTTGACCTTGCTCATCAGCCTGGCTCTTGGCCTGGGACTTACCTCCCTGTTATGGCTGGGTATTCAAGCGCTTCATCCTGAGTACCAGATTTCCTCGTTCCGTCCACATCTGAGTGATGACGCCCTCTATGCTTTTGGTTTTTTCTGCCTGGCGCTTGCCATCGCCTCTGCTTCGATTGCCGTGGCGCGCATGAAGACCACGGCGTGCAATCTGGCTGCTGGCGGGTTGCTCTTCTGGCTTGTTGCAACCATTGCAGTGACTGTCCTGGTTCCTGAAATGAGCTATTTGACCACCGGGATTCTGCTATTTGGCTCACTGGCGCTCCTGCTGGCCTTGATTGCCCAAGCAGGTCAATTTTCATGGGCTGTATCCGGAACGGGCTTCCTGGTCAGCGCCATCTTGGCTACCTTTCTTTGGATTCCAATCGTAAATACTGCTTTCCAGAATCCAGGTTTGCCGCTGACCTGGTTAGTGATCGGGATGGCTGCCCTCTGGATAGCAGCCATTCTGCCCGCCTTGGATTGGGTTACTAACCCGAGCCGCTGGCTTTTTCCGCTAGCCGCTTTGCTGGTGGGGTTGGGTCTCCTTCTGGCCGGACATTTCCTGGTCGGCAAGAATTCGCCTCCACCCCTGGTCAACTCGATCGGTTACTGGCTCGACGCGGAGAAGGCCCAAACCAGGTGGGTCGCGTTCATTGGCGGATATCGAACCGATGCGCGCACCACGACACGTGTGCAAGTCGCCTTTCCACAGGAAATGGACGAGAGACAAAGCCGCCTCCTGATCAACCCCGTTCGAATGTCCTACACAGACTTATTCCCCGAGGCTCCTCCGTTTTCCATTTGGACGAGCGATGCTCCTATGCTGGCGCTGGATGGTCCCCACTTGGAAGTCATAGAGGATGAATGGGTGACTGATCGCCGAATAGTGAAGGCAAAGATTACAACCTCGATGCACGATCGCCTATACCTCATCATCCCCAACGATTCTCCCCTGCTGGCGATCACCCTTCCAAACAATCGGAGAACAGAACTACCCCCAGTCCAGAATTGGGGGTTGCGCTTCGACGGCACACCCCTAGAAGGTATGGAAATCACCTTCGAATTCTCACAACCTGGACCGATCCAATTCCTGCTTGTCGAGGAAAAGACAGGTCTTCCTTCTTTTCCAGAATTATCCACAAACCCGCAGCCAGGAACAATGCTATCGCCCGGTGAGTTCTACCAGGGCGTCCCGGCTGATTTCACAGCCATCTACAGGCCTTTCGATGTGCCAGCCATCGATAATCAAGTTTGGAATAGTGAAGGAAGATGAAGTAATCATGTCCAATCGCAGACGGCTGGCGCGTGAACGACTCGAATATTATTTGGTTTATCTCATCCTGGCATATCGCCGCCTGATCCTGATCGTCGGATTGCTCTTGCTGGTGTATGCAATCGCGACCATGTTCATAAACCCACTGGCAGGTGCCACTGTTCTGTTGCCCGCCATTTTCCTGCTCTTGTTGGGCAATTCCTACAATGCCATCGTCTACACCGCCCGGCTGGGAGCATGGATAGGAACACTCTGGAGGCATGAAAACTAATGTCTACGAACCGCAACCATTACAAGATATTCTCCAAAGGCGCTATCGCTGGACTTGCCATTTCCAACCGTATTATCCGCTCGGCAACCTGGGATCCGTCCATTCTGACGTCGCGGCAGATGACAGACGAAGTTTTGAATCTCTACCGCAATCTTGCCCTGGGCGGAGTTGGAGCGATTATTACAGGTGGATTCCCGGTATATCGGGAGCGTCTTCCCGAGGAAGATTCTGGACAACCAGTCCGTTTGTATTCTGATCTACGCGTCAACGGTTTGGAAAAAATGGCAGAGGCAATTCATCGGGCGAGGTCGGACTGCAAGGTTTTTGCCCAGCTTGAAGTCGGGTTTGTGGAGGCGGGTCCTTCATCCATATCCACACCCTTTGCCAATGAGCCGGTCAGGGAGCTCACGCTTGATGAAATCGAGCAAATCGTTGCCTGTTTTGTATATGCCATTGTCGATATGAAAGATGGCGGCTTTGATGGCGTCCAGCTTCACGCTTCACATGGTGGACTTTTGAGCCGCTTCCTATCTCCATGCACCAACCATCGCGAGGATAAATTCGGCGGTGCGCCAGAAAACAGATCGAAGATCATCCGGGAGATTGTAACCAGAGCAAGAAAACTAGTCGGGGATTTCCCCATCCTCATAAAAATGAACTGCACAGATTATCTAGTGGGCGGAGTGGAAATCGAAAACTTCCCGATGCTCGCCCGGGAAATTGTGCGCGCCGGTGTGGATGCCATCGAACTCAGCGGCGGGATGTGGGAATGTTTGTTCCGTTCGGAGGCAGAGCTGGGATTTCGTCCGGTACCTGCTCCCGAGTCACACACGCGAATTCAGAAACCTGAACGACAAAGCTATTTTCTGAAGTACGCCGAACAGCTGGATTTGCCGATCCCCGTCATCCTTGTAGGTGGAAATCGAGATGTAGAGAAATTGGAAACGATCCTGCGAGATGGCAAAGTGGACTTTATTGCATTGTGCCGTCCCCTCATCCGCGAACCTGATCTGCCCAATCGTTGGCGGGCAGGCATCGGCAAACGTCTGCCGGAATGTGTCTCATGCAACTCGTGCATTTACGCCATGTTTGTCCATCCGGGCAAACCGGAACCGGGATTGGCGACTTGCATTTGCAAGACCGACAAGAAACAACATCAAAAAGCCCAGAAGTGGCTTGTCACGTGGAGAGAAAACCAGAAATGAAGTGAATGATTGTATGACAAAAGAATCTTTTGAGCGTGCTTGCGCCTTTCTCCGCTTTGCAGGATTCCGCTACTGGACGGCGTCCCTGCTCCCTGCCCTTGTCGGCACAACGTTGCCGTTCTGGCTCCGCCCGCCGGGATTCTCGTTTCGGTGGTTTGCCGCCATTGAGTTTCTTCTCGCGACCCTCTTACTCCACGCTGGGTTCTCTTTCCTGCTCGCGTTGTTTGAAGGCAGGGCGACATCCACATGGTCTAAACCGCGATTACGGATGTGTGCAGGTGTGTGCATTATTGCGGCTTGTCTACTCGGTCTTCATTTGAACAGCGGTTTGACCCTGCACTACGGCGTTCTGCGAGGCATCTTCATTATCTACGGACTCGTCACGCTGTTTGTCGGAGCGCTGTATGTGATCCCGCCGCTCAACTTTTACCAGCGGATGGGAGGCGAGATCGTGGTCGCGGAAGGCTTGGGTATGATCCCCGTTCTTGGGGCGTATCTCGTCCAGGTTGGCGACATCACGCGCACAGTATATCTTTCCTCCCTGCCGTTGGTTGTCGCAACCGGCTTGTGGGTCTGGATGGAGGAACTCGCCAGCAGTTCGGATGACGAAAGGACCGGCCGCAGGACGCTGGTCCTTGAATTTGGCGCGAAGTTCTCCGCTCGTTTTGGCGTACCTGTGCTTGCGGCGGCGTTCTTTGGAACGGTGATCGTTGCCGTGATCTCGGCATCCACTTCTCCATTGACCTTGATCGCGCTGTTCTTGATCGGGCTCGTGTGGAAGATCGTAGTCGTCTCATGGAATGAGGACGCGCGTTCGGAACGGATGATCACGCTGGGAAGATATGCGGTTATATTGCATCTCGTCACAGGTTTGATCTTTGCCGAGTCATCCCTCGTCACTCTATTTGGAAAGACAGGTTAGCATGTTCAACCCGCTCCTAGTGACATGTCTTTTTCTCGCGGTGTTTCTGCTGGCAGGTTGCAACACGGAATACCCGCAGTCCTGTCCAGCTGGTACGCCCATTGGATTGCTCGACGCGGAAGAAATCGCGGGCGACGACAGCCTGCCCTTCCGCTTCCCGCTCGATGAGTCTAGTGGTGATGAACGCCGTTACTTTGCCTGGTTTGGTGTTTCAAACGAATGCACCCCGGACATCAAAGACTGCTATGAATTTCCCGATGTGCAGTTCCATGCTGCGGAGGATTATTGGAGACCCGCCGGGACTCCCGTCTATGCGATGGCGGATGGACGCATCAGTTTCTCAGGGACGGCGGGCGGCTACGGCTGGTTGATCATCATTGACCATCCCCAGGCGAATCTGTACTCGCTCTACGGGCATCTCAGCCCCAGCCGGTGGAAACAGGACTCTGGCACGGATGTGAAGCGAGGCGATTTAATCGCCTATCTCGGCGATCCCGATGAGAACGGCGGCAGCGAGAAGAATCTGCTGGAGCCGCATCTCCACTTTGGAATCCGCGCCGGCCAACGTGACGATTATCCGGGCAGGGGCGAGTGGCGCTGGATGGCTGGCTGGATCCGCCTCTGCCCGCAGGACCTGGGATGGCTGCAACCATCGTTGATCATCACCAGCCAGGAAATCCCTATCGGAGGCTACCCCCAACCTGAGGTCCCGTTTTGGATTCGCTGGGGACAGGAACTGCTCATTACAGGTCTCTACTCGATTTGTGGAGCAGGCATCCTTATTGGAGCGACGAGGAAAAAATGGCGTCTTCTCCCCATCTTTCCGGGCATCCTTGTGACTGCGGCTGGAATCGTCCTACACAACAATGGATTGTTGAGCACCTATGGTTTGCTGGTGATTGGAATTCTCCTGCTGGTCGTTGGAATTTACCTGTCCATCCGGCGATCCACTTCCAGGCCGTTCGATAAAAGTAAAGGAGAATTGTGAAATGTCCCGCATCAAACGCTTCAATTGGAAACACACGCTTGTGGATGGCGTGCGCGGAATTGTAAAAACCCTGAACAAATGATTTGCCCGGAAGGTGAAAAAATGAAAATCCAATCTTTGATGATTGCGTTTACACTTATTATGCTGATCTCCTGCTCAACGCCCCATCTTTCGGAGACACCGCAAACGCTCCAACCCACATCTCTACCAACCCCGCTCCCTGACCCAAATACCATCTTTACCGATGAGGAGGAGGCCATGCTCAATTCTCTGGAGCAGGTGGACGATTATCCGTTATACACGATGCACTACGCTGGATCGTACACCGCGCAAACTCATTCCGACTCCTACGGATCAGCCGATCTTTCCCAGCCGATGATTGTCTCTGCACAAACAAGTTGCCGCATCACCTGGGGCTGTTCCCTCTTTGCTGCGTTGGGAGACGAGGACAATCGTCTCTTTGGGCGTAACTTTGACTGGAACTTCAGCCCCGCACTGCTCCTGTTCACCGATCCGGCAGATGGATACGCATCCGTCTCCATGGTGGACATCGAGTATCTCGGCTTCGCAGGCGAACTTTCCAGAAATCTGACCGAACTACCCCTCGAAGACCTCCGCACGCTGCTGGACGCCCCCTCCCTGCCGTTCGACGGCATGAATGAGAAGGGACTGGCAATCGGTATGGCGGCTGTGCCGGAGGAAGATATGCCCTACGACCCACAGAAAAAGACAATTGGTCAACTTGAGGTAATCCGGGAAATCCTCGACCACGCCGGAACGGTGGATGAGGCGATTGAGATCCTCGGCAGTTTCAACATTGACATGGGCAGTGTCCCGATCCATTACCTGATCGCCAGCGCATCCGGCGATTCTGCGGTTGTGGAATTCTATCGGGGTGAGATGGTGGTGTTCAGAAACGAGGCACCGTGGCAGGTTGCAACAAACTTTTTGCTCGCAGACACAAATGGAAATGAGCAGGGACAATGCTGGAGGTACGATCAACTCAGTCAACGGCTCAATGAACTGGATGGCAGGGTCTCGCCTGACGCATCCCTTCGCCTGCTTGAGGATGTATCCCAGGATCATACCCAATGGTCCATTGTCTATCACATGACCAGCGGCAAGGTGCAGGTTGTCATGGGACAGGCTTACTCAGGAACGGTCCACACCTTTGAACTTGACCAAATCGTGGAAGAACTCTCGAATTAAAACCAGGAGATGACATCATGAATATTACAACACGTCATTTGCAAGGAGAGGAAATGCTGGAAACCCTCTATGCGCTGAATTCGTATTCCTTGCATCCATCACCGCCCTATCAGAACAAGGATGAATGGATGGGGATCGTCCGCGGGCGAAAGGGTGTTACCTGTCATGCCACATTCGAAGATGAGACGCCAAAGTCCATCGCGGTCAGCACGGCGATGACGCAGAACATGCGCGGAACGTTGTATCCCGCATCCGGGATTTGGGGCGTATCCACGCTCCCATCTGCGCGGCGAAATGGATATTGCAGACAGACGATGGCAAGCCTGCTCTCCGTCGAACGGGATTCGGGGAAGGTCTTCTCGAATCTCTATCCCTTCCGCGAATCGTTCTACGAAAGGCTGGGATATGTCTCCTTCCCATTGACGAAGATCGCAAAACTCGCGCCCGCGTCTCTCGCTCCGATTTTGAAAATGGAAACTGGAGGAGAGATCGAGTTAAAGCTCATCGGCGAAGCCTATGATACTTACCGCGAGTATCTGGCAGAAATGCGTGGACGTACACATGGTATGGCTTTCTTTGACTTTGGTAACAGGTCTGATGCCAATCGCAACACGTTCTGGCTGGCACTCCCCAAATTCAATGGAAACATTGAAGGCATGATGCTCTATCGAACCCTGGGTGAGGAGGTAACGAAATATAATTTTGTCGCGTATCGCTTCTATTATCGAACCAGCCGCGCGCGCTATCTCATGCTCAACTGGATCGCCCGCCATGTGGACCAGGCTGACCGTGCCGAAATCTGGCTGCCGGCAGATGAATACCCCGAGATGTGGCTGGCGGATATTCAAGTGAAAACGGAATCAGCCATCCGCGCCGCGATGAGCCGTGTGCTCGATGTCGAAAGGATCGGCGGGATGGACGTGGGTGAGGGGAGTTTCACGGCGCAGGTGATCGATCCGCTTTGCCCATGGAATGAAGGCGTTTGGCGTTTTGAATCGAGCGAAGGCAAACTCCAAGTGAGGAAAACGTCGAAGGCGGAGTGCCAGCTCAAAGTCCAGGGATTGACCGCTCTCATCGCCGGGGCACATGACCCACAGGATTTTCCATTACGCGATTGGGGAAATCCCGATCCCATTCTTCAATCCAAAATGCGTGAAATGTTCCCCAAAAAGAATCCCTTCATGCATGAAAATTTCTAAATGCTCAAAAGGAGAAACCATCATGCCAACAGAAACAGAAAGACTCGAAGTCGAAAAAGTTATCCACGACGCCATCGGTTGGGCGTTGACCAAGGATATTGACAGACTGTTTTCCATCATGGCACAGGATGATGATTTTTTCATCTTCCATCCCGATTCAAAATCGACCATCGTCGGGTTCGAGGCATTCAAGAAGCTGGGCGAACGCGTGTGGATGAAAGACGCGTTCAAAGCCACGGATTATGCGATCAGGGATTTGCGTTTGAAATTTGCCGAGCTGGGAAATGCCGCCTGGTACTCGTGCATGCTCGACGACCACGCCGAGTGGAACGGTCAGCCCACAGGGTGGGATAATTGCCGTTGGACGGGAATGCTCGAAAAACGCGGCGGCAAATGGGTCATCGTGCAGATGCATTTTTCATTCCCGAAGGATGATTAAGAGGAAAACGTTTCATGATCCAAATAAGTCCAGATCGAGTTACCCCTGAATTGAGATCCATGTTCGATT
>JBFYRY010000063.1:0-15182 GCA_041302025.1 Chloroflexota bacterium
AGAGAAACGGATATATTGAAACGATGTTCTGCTGCAAGAACTCAGGAGATATAACCATGCAAAGCGAAGTAGAACAGTTCATCAACTGGGTACGCATGCGAAGCCCGCAGGCACGCACATGGCGGGATTATAAATGCGACCTGGATTTGTTTATGAAGGTTATGGGTGCGAAGGGCATCGAAGAAATCCGCCCTCGGGATATTGACGAGTTCGTAAATGTTCAGGTTGGCAAGGGATACAAACCCAGTACCGTCAACCGCAGGCTGGCGGCTGTTGCTTCCTTTTATGCTTTTCTGATCCGGGAAGGCAAGCAGGTTGTTTCCCCTATACTGCCCAAGCGCCATTATTTGAAGGAACCGCAAAGACTGCCACGTCCGGTCAATGAGAAGGACTTGCGTACATTCTTCGGCGCTATCCACGATCCTCGTGATCGCGCCATGTGTACGCTCATGCTGCGCTGTGGATTGAGGATCGGGGAAGTGGCTGAATTGAAGAAGAGCGATCTCTATCTGGGCGAAGCGCCCTCACGCCTGATCATTCATGGAAAAGGCTCCACGGAGCGTACGGTGTATGTCTCCCCGGAGGCAGAGCGCGATCTGAATAATTGGTTGGCGGTTCGCCCGAAAGCCTCCTGTGAGCATGTGTTCATCAGCTACCAGCACAAGAAAATCTCTACCACCAGCATCAGCAAGCGCATTCAATGCCTGTGCAGGCAAAGTGGGGTACACCTCACCGCTCACCGGCTGAGACACACCTTTGCCGACAACCTGCTTTCGGCAGGCATGCCGATCACCTCCATTCAAAAGTTGATGGGTCATCGTTTTGTGGAGACCACGCAAAATTATGCCGTGGCGAATGACAAACAGGTGGAAGCCGATTTTTATGTCGCCTGTGAAAAGATCGAAGGCTGGAGATTGTTGATCGAAGCGACGCAAGCAGACGGTCGAGAGAAAGAGACGGGCATGGAGAGCGTATTGGAGTCCATCACACAGGATGAGTCATCGGAGGAGAAGACCATCCACGTTGAGATCCCTGCTTCCACCTCCTGCCTGACTGGAGAACTGGTCCAGCAACTGGAGGCATATCGCCAATTGAAAGCGAATCGCTGGCGTCCAGAACGCGTAACAGCCAATTCACGTCATTTCTATGGGATGCACGTGGCGATGTGGAAATACTTCTGTGAGACGTGTAAGTTGGAGAGAGTGACTGAATTGCGCCATGAGCATGTGTTGAAGTATGTTCAATTTCGCTTGGATCAGAAACGCTCTCCCAAGACCGTGAATGGCAGCCTGAGTGCCTTGCGGTCTTTTTTGTTCTTTTTGCGGGAAGATGGGGTGAAGATTCATCCGTCCCTGGAAAACATCCAGCGATTGAAGGAGTCGGAGAGGCTGCCCCGATATATGACTTCGGAGCAGGTGCAGCGCTTGCAAACGGTAATCGAAACGGACGCCGCGATGGGGAAAAAGTATGATGCTTTGCTGATGCGTTCGATGTTCTATCTCTTGTGGCAGGGTGGATTGCGGTCCGGTGAAGTGGAGGGACTGCGGTTTTCCGATTTTTATATATCACAAGCAAACCACGCCAAACGATTGTTTGTGCGGGACAGCAAGTGGCGAAAGGGACGTGCTGTTTATCTGACGGATATGGTGTTGGATGCACTCCGCTCATATCTGACCGTGCGTGGCACTGAGAAAGCCGGTGGGTTTGTGTTCGTGAGGAATGGAGTGCCGTTGAAGCGGCATTATCTTTCACAGCGCTTGAAAACGATCGGGAGGCAAGTCGATGTGACTGTATCTCCACATCGTTTAAGGCACACCTTTGCCACACAATTGCTGAATGTGGGCTGTCAGGTGACTTCCATTCAGAAACTGCTCGGACACACAAATCTAAATACCACGATGACCTATGCGCGTGCCTTCGATCAGACGGTCATGCTGGATTATTTCCGAGCCTTGGATACGTTGGAAAACCAGCCCGATGGCGCATGGTCCGGACTGGATGCAAAATAGGGATCTGCGTAAAAACAAAAATGGACTTTGAGATTTCTCTCAAAGTCCATCTGAGTTAAGATAAGGCGAAGGCGGCTCTTCGCAAGAAGAAAAAAGTTTTTAATGTACGTTAGGTTTTACTTCTTGTGCAAGACAAATTTAGCTCTGTTTCAGCTTTTCAAACCTATATCCTAAGGAGATGAGCTTATTCATAGGGGATAAACCACATTAGTGGCGGATCGTCAAAATTTACAGCGTCGCTATCTGAAAAAACAGTAAATAGAGGTTCGTCGGGGAAATCATTCATTTGTAAAGTAAATCTTTCTCCATTAAAATCTGTATACCACTTACCGTTCTCTCCTTTTGCTTTTTGCCAAACAATACCTTTCTTAAAAAGCATTTTTACATCACTCATTTAAACTCCTATCTCCGCGGGATGTACATTTTACTAATATCCTCATTAGGTCTCGTACCGGCTAGGATGATTTGATCCCAGAGATCCTCTCCGCTATATCCTTGTGCGGAATATTTTTGCACATAGTAATCAAAAGCTTGAATAGGTCTGGTCTTATCAAGAAGTGCAGCAGCCGCTCTATCAACCATCATATCTCTAGCTTGAACCTTAAGTGCATTTCTTTGAGCAACAATATTCCTCGCAAATTCTTCTGTTCTTGGTCCCATAGTATTAATCTGTCTGGCTCGTGGATCGTACCACATTCTTACTTCCATATTAGGAAGACGCGCTTGAGGATCATAATTTGGTTGTGGAATCACGTCATCAATCAAATTCCTGGGAATGGAGTTGTTATTTAATCGGGTCGAGCCTCCTGCCGCCACTGGACCAATGCCCCACGATCCCAGAGTAGAAATTGCTGCCATCGCAAAACAATCCCACCCTGAACCGTTTACACAACCGCCTCTCGATTTGGGTGCGAGAACGGCCACTCTTTCCGGTCCTATCAAATATGGATCAGTGCTCGCATCGTATTCTGGATAGGCTACTTGGTAGTAATATAATTCTACGTCTCGCCGCCATTCGTTTGCAGTGGACGCACCAGCATATTTTTCAAGGATGCATTTGGGACTGCCCGGAGTATCGCATCCAGCTTCGTTACTATCTGTAGTTGCCGCATGTCCAGAAGGATCGCTGAATCGGATAGGATTATTTGAGACATACGAATACCGATTCCAGTTTTGTGGATTGGATGGGTCAGGAATAATCGTGTCCGGCTGGATAAAGTGGTTAATATAAGGCGAACTCGCCGATTTTCAAGATACAACCGTGCTCCGCCATGCCGTGCAAAATCACGACATATTCTTTTTAATGAGTAGTTTGCCTCCAGGCAATTCTCGGTGGGGAGAGGAGTCCCGACTCCAGTTTAGAGTTATCTAAGGATTCGTCGATATCCCCAAAAAACCACCGTTATCCACCTCCCATTCTGAACCATTACGGCGGACATGGCAAAAAGCAATATCCTGTCTATAGTAAAAATATACAGTACGGCCGTCCATATAACTGTACTTCAAATCGGTAGCATCAATGAAGGGACTAGATGACAGTGCATCTCTGCATAGGGCAATAATCTTGTCGTTTTCCCTTTTAGAGGAAACTATTGTGCCAACAACTAACAGCAAAACTATTACGATTAGGATGTAGTGCTTTTTAATCATTATGGTTGCCCAATCACAGTTATCATCGATGATCAAAATTATTGCAGCGTTCATTAGGGTTGCTCAAACCACATGGTCTCTGGGAATCCCGGGGGGTTAATATAACTGCTTACGCCAACAAAATAACCATTATAAAATACGCCTCCACCAGAGTCGCCACTATTGAGAATATACGGAGCATTTTTGCTTGGGTCAACAGTAGCATCAGGGGCATTATAAACGCCCGGACCCAGGCTACCGTAGACACCCGTCCGATATGTATGGTCCGTTAGAACGTGAGTATCAAAAACATGGAGACCACGAGATTGATCTTGATAAGCCACACTTACATTTTCTCCTCCGTGGAATATGCTCGCTTGTGCCAATTCTGCTGGAACAAAACCACTAAGTGGCGCATTTAAATGAATAATCATCACATCCGTACCATTAATATGCTGATAAGTGAAATCACTTGTAGCATTCAGAGTTCCATCGGGTGATCGAAAGTAGAAGAGTGATGGCACGAGGGCGTTGTCATAGGTATGCCAACCCGTATAAATTGTTTGATTGTCTCCAACTACGGTTCCTAGTCCAGCCGCGCAGCTCATCTTACCATCTCTTCGTGGACCCAAATTTGGGCAAAATACGTTCCCATCCTCGTCTACATCACTATTTCCAAAACCTATCCTAACCGTAGCAGCGAGAATTTTCTTTTTAATTCTGTTTCCACCTTCTATGGACTTGGCCCAATCCGCGCACGACCCTTGATAATCACCGTCACATCCGGCATGACCGGTCGGATCATTAAAGTTGACCGGTCGATTCGTGACATAGCTATACCGATTCCAGCTCTGCGGATTGGACAGGTTCGGAATCAACGTATCCGGCTGAATAAAGTGGTTGATATAAGGCGAATTCGCTGATTTTCAATAAAGAAAAAAGATAAGTTGTTAAGGTGCTTTATTTTTACTTCCTTATACGAGCAGAATTCTTCCCTTGAATAAGATATTATATTGCTCTTTGATTTTGCAAAGCATGAGAAATTTGTGTCACGGTTTTACTCGAAACGCATTAATAGTATCTTCATTATTGAAGATGATGATGCTATCAACAATTGTTGGCCCGTCAATATATAGTGGAGGGGTGATGTAGGTGTATTTGCTAGATAAAGAAATGCATTCTTTTTCAATTCCGCTTTTTGTTTCTAGACTGCAAATATTTTTGTGAGAATTTTCCAGTAACGAAATATAATAAAGTTTATCATCGTAAGTAGCAGGTGCGGAAAACAATCCCTGACTGGTAACCTGCCATTGAAATTCGCCGTTATCTTTTTTGATTGAAATTAGAGCATTATTATAAGCATATAGATACTCGCCGCTTATTGATAAATTCAGATTGTTGGCATTGTTGGATTTGAACGTCCAGTTATTTTCGAGTGAAATTAAATCGATTGAAGCGATGTACCACTCCCTATTGTATGTGTAGGTCAAGAAAAGCGTTTCGTTATCGAGAATAATGTCGCGCACCAAATCTTCATATGTTTTTTCTTTTACCAGCTTGCCACTTTGAATATCATATACTTTAACTTGATTGCTTGCGCTCAACACAACGTAATTTGGGTTGGCAGCTATATTTAAGCCGGTACGATGCGGTACATCAACATCCCAAAGCACCATGCCCGAGTTCGCTTTGTACGCAACCAACTTAAAATCGTGTATCACCGCCAATAAAACATGATCAACTAGCAAAATCTCATCGACAGTACTTGGTTGTATTCTCGACTCCCAGATGACAGTACCTGTTGCTGGCGAGCGTACATTAACGACGTCAGTGCGTTCAACCACTGCCAGTATGTCTGAGTTGCCTACCAATGGGAACTCAACTATTGATATAGTTGGAATTAATTTGCCTGCAATGGATGGCGCTTTCCAAACAACACTTCCATTTTCTTTGTTTAACGCGACTATATCCCGAGTGGTTCTCACTATTACGTTTTCTTCAAACACTAATGGTGTACTTATGATATTGTGTACCAAATTAGTCGACCACAATTTCTCGTTTAACATGATACTGTATGCAGCATCAGTTTCGATGCCAGGAGACGTTTTCTTAAGAAAAAATTCTACAGCAATTGTCAACGCAATAGCGAATATAGTTGTAAGGGCAAAAATTTTTGTCTTCATTTTTTATACTTCTTTGGTGTAACTACTCAGTCTTTGGTTTAATTTATCGACTATTGATAGAGCTAAGGCAATGATGGTAACCTTGGTAAGATTATTGGCTGCGCATCTGTATAGTAGGTGTGATATTCTGCAAAAATATCAGGAAAGCCAATACTTATCCCAATACTATCCCCGAATGTTTTGAAATCTGGTTTACCTGTGACTGGATCAGCAGAAGAAAATGCATTGTAGCCTAGTGGAGAAACTCCTGCACCTTGTTGTTTCGATGTGCCGCTATAAGCATTTATCACGCCATTCCGCGTTGGATCCAATCGAATTTCTGCAGAATTAACATTACCCCAACTTGCAGTGACTCCAAATTGTGGCGACATCAAAGCAACAGACTCGGGAGCTGCAAAGGGATGTACACCCGGTGCGAACAATGTCAGGTCATCACCATATACGAAAAATGGCACTATGGCTTCAGGTGAAATTACCACGTCAAGTCCTATAAATTGATACCAATTCCCTATCCCCATTACAAAATTAAAAGACATAACTTTAGCATCGACATAATAAGGATCTATTTCGTTCCATGCTGCAACGTAATCCATGACATCGTAAAATTCTTCAAGGCCTGTGGCAGATTCATCACCGTTTCCGCTAAGTTCATCATCAGGACCACCACCTTGGTCTGGATGTTTCAGCGACTTGGCCCAATCCGCGCACGACCCTTGATAATCACCGTCACATCCGGCATGACCCGTCGGATCATTAAAGTTGACCGGCCGATTCGTGACATAACTATACCGATTCCAACTCTGCGGATTGGACAGGTCGGGGATGATCGTATCCGGTTGCAAAAAGCGGTTGATATAAGGCGAAGCCGGACTTTTTTCAACAAGCAAATTATTGAAGTGCTTTGCATACTCTATTGTTGAAAAGGTCGGAGTTTCTTTAAGAGATATCCGAGACTTACCCCTAAAATTAGCGGCACTATAAACGACTCTGGATTAGTAATTTCGGCAGGCTTATTTGAATATTCAGAGTAACATCCGTAAACGACAAACAAGATTCCTGCTATTTGAGTCATAAGGGATCTTGCCGATACAACCTTTTCTGGCAGGTTCTCATTTATCGGCTTCCCACAAAGTAAATATAGCCACGCTGGTAAAGATACAAAGCCACCAGAAATATTTCTTGCAATTTCTATTTCAGAAACACCGGTATAACCAGACGTTTGTCGCCCAATAAGCCATAGTACAGTTCCAAACAAAATATAAACCATATTTTTTTGTCCTTCCATGCGATAAATGCCTTTTGTAAATTCCTCAAGAATTTCTCGTTACAGATAAGTCAGCAACACCTATTCAGCTAAGATTTTTTGCTTCCCTGATAGTTTTTTGTTTGTATTTGGAATAACATCGTCAGTAACTCTATTTGATATTGTATTTACTATCATTGAGCGTCCCATATCATCAATAATGTCGCCAAGTATTCTATTAGCTGCATAGGGGCTATTGCCGAAAAGCTTTCCACCAAGAATCATATCGCCAAGGACTATATCATTTGCCGCCGCCCAAAACGCTGCTCTTAACGTATTTGACACTGATGGGGCACGGCCATTCGCTAGTTCAGTTGTCTCATATTGCAAGGCACCTGACAACGCAGATGCACCAACTTTGTATGCAAATTTGGTTGTAGCACCAAGAGTTTTCGCTCCACCAACATATGCGGTAAATGCGCCACTTGCTCCACCTATTAACGATGAAGCAACCATCGCGGAAGTCTTGTAATTCTTACCGGCAGTAACTGTATAACCAACCTGACTGCCCAGCATACCGGTTCCAGCGCCTACAGCAACTGCACCTAATCCTGATCCTATTAATCCTCCAGCAAGAGCACCAATTCCAACTGCAGTCCAAAACTCTGCACTTGTACCTGTATGGCCGGAATTTGATTCATTAAACTTATATGCTAACCCTCCTACGACCGCACCTGCAATAGCACCTAATATTGCCGTGCATACTGGGGCGCAATGTCCATCAGGGTCATTAAAATTGACCGGTCGATTCGTTACATACGAATACCGATTCCACCCCTGCGGATTGGACAGGTCGGGAATGATCGTGTCCGGTTGCAAAAAGTGGTTAATATAAGGCGAATAAAACCGTGTCGATAAAAAACATTACCCGGCAGCCTTCACTTTCTTCCAATATCGCAGTAACCCATCGGCGCTCATGCCGAGCGGGTTGGCGAGTTCATACACTTTCACAGCATCCTCATCCAGGCCGATCTGCTCCCCCTCCTTCATCATCCAATCCGTGAAGGACCGGCGCAGTACATCCACAGGCGGGTCGGAGGGCATCACCTGCTCGAGCCAGCGCGCGGCAGAGTCCAATCCTTTCTCCACTTCGCGCAACTGCCAATCCACATCATCGAAGATGCCAAAGTGAGTTGGCGCAATGCGCGCGGGCTTCAACTTTCGCAGGCGCGTGATGCTCTCGTGCCAGCGTTCCAGGTGCAGTTCCGGCGGCGGCATCGGGACACGCAAATAGGGATAACCGGGGATGCGCACCCCGCCCACATCGCCGCTAAAACAAATATCCTCGAATAGATAGGCATAATGATGTTCGGCATGACCCGGAGTATTGACCGGAATAAATTCCAGACGACCGATCTGGACCGGCTCCGCATCATTCGGGACTTTGAGCTGGTCCTGCGGAACCGGCAGAAACTCACCCCAAAGCGACTCCATCCGCTCCCCGTAAATGCGCGCGGCACTGGCAAGCAATTTCTCCGGGTTGAGCATGTGCGGCGCACCGACGGGATGCACATATACTTCCGCGCCCTGGCGGGCGAGCCATCCCGCCGCGCCGGCATGGTCGAGGTGGATGTGCGTGAGCAGGACGTGGGTCACGTTGCGGGGAAACAAGCCCTCTTTGGCGAGACCAGCCTCAAGCGCAGAAAGAGTCGAGCCGGGTCCGCTTTCGATGAGCACGACCGAATCTCCATCCCGTATCAAATAAGATGCGATGGCATGTGCGCGTCCCTGAAAATTCAAGTCAAGCGTGATAACACGGGCATGCGCCATGAGGTCTCCTGTGAAAATGTATTGGCTGAAAAACTGGAGAGTGTTTCCGACAGGTCGGCTTCGCAATAGACGCGGCAGACCGGCACATTGCGCGCCAACATGGAAACGGCAAGGTCCTCATTGTTCTCGGAGCCGCCGAACGACTGCGTCATGAGCAGGACGACCACCGCGCGGAGATTGCGGCGCTGGAGACTGTCCACCGCCAGCAACAACTCGGACCCGATCATGGGCGTGACAAGGATGGCACTGCTCCCCTGCGGCAACTGTCCCATTTGCGCAGTGACAAGCCCGGGCAGTGTGAAGGTGCTTTCTGCGCGGAGGAACGCCAGTTCTTCAAGTATCTTCGCCTCCTGCCGTTCGCTTCGTTCGGCCGGGATCGCCTTATATTCCTTTTCGGATGCGGTGACCAATCCCACCGAACGCCGTTGCCCCAGAAAATAATGCGCCAGCGACGCGGTGATCGTGACCGAATATTCGAGCGTGGAAAAAGGCAATTTCAATTTGCGCCGGCGAAGCAACATGAGGTCGTCAACAGGATGCTCATCGAGATCGCCGGCAGATCTTGAAACATGCACGTTCTTGTGCATGTCCAGAAAGAGCCATACCTCCGCCTGGGGATCCTGTTCAAATTCCTTGACCATCAACCGCTCCCGGCGGATGCTGGTAGGCCAGTGGATGCGTTTCATCGGATCGCCCGCCACATACTCCCGCACACCCGATGCATGAGGCGTGACATCGATCGATTTGCGGCGGATCACCCTGCCTCCGGGTAACATGCCGGGCGGTGAAGGGAATTCATTGATCGGGAACATCATGGGAAGCACCACCAGCGACTTCGATGCCGGAATGACCCGCGAAACTCGAAAGATCCCGAACGGGTCGCCGGATGTGATGCGGGTGGGACCCAGCCTGAATCCACCGCGGACGGTGAGCCAAGTGCGGGCTACATATAAACGCTTTTGCCGGGGTTGTAAAAACGTGAGCACACGCGACCCGGATGAATTCGGGATATCGGTCTCGTTCGAAACTTCCAGCCAGAATTTGGGCAGGAGGCTGGTATTTTGGATCTCATAATGCTCATCGAAAATATCGCCCATGCTCCCGCGTTGCATGCGCGATTGCCGTTCCATTCTGATCCCGCGCAGGGAAAGATAAGTCAACAACCAGGCGAGGACAAGCAACAAGATCCCCACATAGAACAACCGCACATAAAAGACGGCTCCGTCCACCAGAATCCCCGCGCCGCCTACTGCAAGGAGCAGGACCAAAAAGATGCGTCCCGGTGTCACTTTGCCTTTGCCTTCGATTTCGCCGCCGCCTGATAATCTCCGCCCGGTACGGGCACGCTGTAGAGAGTTTCCTGCACGATCCGATCTGCGCTCAACTCGCGCAAACGCGCGGCGGGTGAAACGATGATGCGATGCCCGAGCACGGGCACTGCCAGCGCCTTGATATCGTCAGGCAGGACATGGTCGCGCCCGTTAAGTGCGGCGCGCGCCTGCCCGGCACGGAACAGCGCCAGGCTTCCGCGTGGACTGGAACCGAGGTACACGTCACTGCTTTGGCGCGTGCGCCCGACCAGGTCCACGATATATCTCTGGATGACCGGTGACACGTACACTTTGCGGATGTTTTCGATGGCGCCCAACAATTCCCTGACCTTGACAACGGACTCAATCGATTCGATCGGGTGCCGGAGTTGTTGCTGTCCGAGGATCTTTATCTCCTCCAAAGTGTTTGGATAACCCATCCGCACGCGCAGGAGGAAACGGTCCAACTGTGCTTCGGGCAGGGGAAATGTGCCTTCATACTCGATGGGATTCTGCGTGGCAAGCACCATGAACGGCGCCGGCAGGGGATGCGTGACCCCGTCCACTGTGACCTGATGTTCCTCCATCGCCTCCAGCAGGGCGGCTTGCGTTTTGGGTGTGGCGCGGTTGACTTCATCCGCCAGGACGATCTGTCCCATGATGGGTCCCGCACGGAATTCGAATTTCCGCTTCTGCTGGTTGAAAATGGATACGCCCGTCACGTCGCTGGGAAGCATATCGGGCGTGAACTGGATGCGGCTGAACGTGCAATCCAGCGATTTGGCGAGACTGCGCGCCAGCACCGTCTTGCCCACACCGGGCACATCCTCGATCAGCACATGTCCCTGGCACAACAACCCGATGACCACCAATTCCACAGAGGCGCTTTTTCCAACGATCACCTTCTCAAGGTTTGCAATGAGATTTTCTCCAAACTCTTTCAAGTCGGTCATGAGGATGTCCCTTTCTGATGCGTTGATATGATCTCGTGGTTTTGATTGTACGAGCAAACAAGGCGGCGGGCAAGTGCGACATATCCCTCCCGGGAGGGGTTATGTCGAATACGCACTGCATGCTGGGAAAATAAAACACGAGTCAGGCATACATACAGTACGCACAGGATATAATACCTGCTGTTCGTTGAGGATCGAAGCCATCCGCTCGGTGCAAACCACCGGCAGGGACCACTGCATGAAAACCATCAGACTTCTCGAGCTATCGCCCAAAGAACTTTCACGAAGGGTCGCCAAAAAGCCGTTGCTCCTCATCCCGATCGGCACGGTGGAATGGCACGCCGACCATCTCCCCCTGGGTGTGGACAGCCTGCTCAGCGTTGCGATCTGCGAAGAGATATCCCTTCGCACGGGATGCGTCGTCGCGCCATTGATCTCCTCCGGCGTGTGCAGGGATCTGCAACCGAAACGCGGTTATGTCGGCACTGTGGATACGATCCGCGAGAAGACATTAACCAATCTTGTGGCAGACCTTTTGCAGGGATACGCAAAGATGGGCTTCCAGAAGGCAATCCTGTTCAGCGGACATTTTGAGATGGAACACTTTTCAGCCATCATAGAGGGGATCAAAAAAGCGCCTTCCATCCAGGGTGAATTCATGACTGCACTTAATTTTCTTCAAGGCAGGGTCAAGGAACTTGAAGATGTGACGCTCACCTGGCCATATGCCGGTGACCACGCCGCGGAATGGGAAACATCCCTGATGCTGGAGTATTATCCCGACCTCGTCCACATGGAACATGCCCCTGAAACCATCGAACTGGACATGGCAGGGTTGCCTGAATATATCCGCAAGAGGTACCCTCGCCGCGCCAGCCGTGGATATGGAAGGAAGCTACGCCGCGCGATCATTGCTGCTGGGGTGGCCATGGTCAGAAAAGTACTCGGATGATTTCCACAACCCACCTGTCGCCTTTTTATGTATAATCACTCCATCCTTTCCAAAACATTCAGGTTGAAAATGCCTTTTCAAGAATCGATGATCCCAATGAATGGCCCATTAACTTGTGGTTCCATGAAAGGATTCCTGTTCTTTATGGAGGAGGTGATCGAGCAAAATATTCAGAAACCTGTACATGAAATCCCCAAATCAATCAATCACTAAGGAGAATAAGAGATGAAGAAAAGTTTGCTTTTCGCTATGAGCCTTTTGGTGGTCGCCTCCATGGTGCTCACCGCCTGTGGCTCTGCCGAAACACCTGTCGCTACTGAAGAAGCCCCCAAGTTCACCTGCGCCCTGATCACCCCCAACCCATTGGGTGACCGCTCCTTTATCGATGCTTCTGCCCGCGGCATCGAAAAAGCCAATGCCGAGCTCCCCGTCAAATGCGACATCATCGAGACCAATGGCGTAGCCGAGCATGAGACCGCCCTGCGCGGCGCAATCGCCCAGAACTACGACCTGATCCTCGGCCTGGCAATGGATACGGAAATGTTCGTCAACCTTGCCACTGAGTTCCCCGATCAGAAGTTCGCATCCCCCTCCGAGATCTTCCTCGACACCCTGCCCGCGAACATGATCGCCTACCAGATCGATGTTCACGAATCCAGCTTCCTGGTGGGATTGATCGTCGGCTCGTTGACCAAGACCAAGATTGTGGGCGCGGTCGTCGGTGGTGATGCCCCCGGCCTGAACCAGTTCTACTATGGATACAAGCAGGGCGTTTTGGAAGTCTGCCCGGACTGCACAGTGCTGGTCAGCTACCTCGGCTTTGAATTCTCCAACCCGACCCTCGGCCTCGAGACCGCTCTCGGTCTGTACGACCAGGGCGCCGATATCATCTACCAGGTTGCAGGCCGCTCCGGTGAAGGCGTGCTCGAAGCCGCCGCCCAGCGCGATCTCTACGCCATCGGCGTTGACTCCAACCAGGATGACATCCAGCCCGGACATGTGATCGTTTCCATGCTCAAGAAAGTGGAATCCACCACCTTCGACCCGATCAAACTGGTCGTTGATGGTACGTTTGCCGGCGGTTTCCAGCGCCGCGGTCTGAAGGAAGGTTTCGCTGGTCTTTCCTGGGATGAAGGCTCAACCACCTTCGAGACCCAGGGCCCGGCCGATATGACGGCAAAACTGTCTGAGATCAAAGCGCTCGTGGAAGAATGGCGCACGAAGATCGTCAACGGCGAATACAAGGTCTGTGATGCATTCTTCGCCGACACGCCTGAATGTGTGGAACTGCTCTCCAAGTAATTTGAAAATCTGTGTGTGAAAATAGACCCCGGGGAACAACCCCGGGGTCTATCCAAAGGATGTGCCTATGACGCTGGCAATCGAAATGAAAGGCATGACCCGGTATTTTGCATCCACAGGCGTGCTTGCAAATGACCATGTTGATTTTTCGGTGGAAACAGGCGAGGTCCATGCACTCGTCGGGGAGAACGGCGCCGGAAAAACAACCCTGATGAACATCCTGTATGGTTTGATCAAACCGGATGCCGGTGAAATATTCATCGACTCACAAAAGGTCCGCATCGGCCACCCGGATGATGCGATCAAACATGGGATCGGCATGGTCCATCAACACTTCAAGCTGGTCCCCTCTTTTACCGTCGCCCAGAACATCCTGCTCGGCATGGAACCCAACAAAATGGGCTTCCTGAACCAGCAGAAAGAGAACGAACTGGTCGATGAACTGGCTAAAAAATACAACCTGCCGGTGGATCCCGCAGCACGAATCGTAGACCTTCCGGTGGGTATGCAGCAACGGGTGGAGATCCTGAAGGTATTGGAACGCAACGCAAAGATATTGGTTTTGGATGAACCGACGGCTGTCCTTACTCCTCAGGAAGTGAGCGAATTGATCACGGTCATTCGTAATCTGTCCAAACTGGGATACACCATCATCTTCATCACGCACAAATTGATCGAGGTGATGACGGTCGCCGACCGGGTCAGCGTGATGCGCGGCGGGGAAATGGTCGGCACGAAAAAGGTCTCGGAGACTTCGATCCCTGAGCTGGCGAAAATGATGGTGGGACGCGAAGTTTTATTGAGAGTGAACAAGAAGAAAATCGAAAGAGGCGAGCCGGTACTGGAAGTCAAAGATATCAGCGTCGCCGATGTGAACGGCCTGGCGGCGATCTCACATGTCTCGTTCAATGTCCACAAAGGCGAGATCGTTGCCATTGCAGGGGTCAGCGGCAATGGGCAGACCGAACTCGTCGAAGCGATCTCCGGCATGAACGAACTGGACGGCGGTCAGATCCTTTTCAGGGGCAAATCCATCAATGAGGCTTCGGTCGGTGACAGACGCGATATGGGTATGGCGCACATCCCCGAGGACCGCATGGTGGTGGGCTTGAACCTTCAGACCACCCTGGATGAGAACCTGATCGTCTCACGCTACAACCATTCCGAGTTCAGCCGCTATGGATTCCTGCTGATGAAGACCATCAACGAATTTGCCGCAAAAGTGGTGAAGGCATTTTCGATCTCCGCCGCACACCCCGGCGAAGGTATCTCCATGCTTTCCGGCGGCAACCTGCAAAAGGTGGTGGTCGGACGTGAATTATCCGGCGACCCATCCTTTGTCATCGCCAACCAACCCACCCGCGGATTGGATGTGGGCAGTATCGAATTCGTCCACAAGACATTGATCGAAGAGCGCGATAAAGGCGCAGGGGTTTTGCTCGTGTCCGTTGAGCTGGATGAGGTCATGGCGCTTGCTGACCGCATCCTGGTGCTCTACCGTGGAAGGATCCAGGGAGAACTGAAAGCCGCCACCGCCACGGAGGAGGAAGTGGGCATCCTGATGGCAGGCGGGACAACGGAAGACCTGAAACAATACCAGAAAGACAGCAAACAGGACGCCCGGCAGGAGGCAACCTCATGAAAAGCAAACAACTCAGAAAACTGCTGGATTCCATCCTCGTGCCTGTCCTTGCCATCCTTTCCGGTCTGGTGGTGATGGGCATCCTGATCGTTATTTTGAAGAAGCCGCTTTTTGAATCCTACGCCATTC
>JBFYRY010000287.1:0-9474 GCA_041302025.1 Chloroflexota bacterium
TCCCTGCAACGGACGCGACTCGATCTTGGTCAGGTCAATATCGCGCAGGGCGAAGACGCTCATCGCTTTGAATAGGGAACCGGGCTGGTTCTTCAGTGTAAAGACAATGGACGTCTTCGCCTCCCCCTCCGGTTGGATGGCATTTTTCGAAACGGCAAGGAAACGCGTGTAATTCTCGGCGTTATCTTCGATGCCTTCTTCAATGATCTGCATCTCATACAATTCCGCGGCGCGGCGGGAGGCAATGGCGGCAGTGGCGCGTTCGCCGCTGGCTTTGAGCAGTTTCACGCTCCCGGCGGTATCGTAGACCGTTTCCGGTTTGATGCCCAGATTGCGCAGATAGGCGGCACACTGTCCCAGCGCTTGAGGATGGCTGATGGCTTTTTTGATCTCTTCCTTTTTCACACCCGGCATCGCGATCAGACAATGACGCACGCGCAACGGATACTCGCCCACGATGTGCAGGTCATGCCGCAGGAGCAGGTCATAGTTCTGGTGGATGCTACCCGCCAACGAATTCTCGATGGGGATCAAGCCGAACTCACAGGCATCCGAGACCACCGAATCAAAAACGACATCGAATGACTCGCATGGTTTCGTTTCGACATTTCCAAAATAATTGAATATGGCTTGCTCGCCGTACGCGCCGGGTTCGCCTTGAAACGCTACTCGCATAAAACTCCTCTATGGTGGTTGAGTAGGCGGCGGGTTTCGATACGTGCTTCGCACTACTCAACCAGCGCCGCCGTATCGAAACCACCAACTGATAACTGGTCACTGATTACTGGGCTACTGCCTCTCCGCCCACTCGACGATCTTACGAAAGCCCGTTTCCACTTCTTCGTCCGAGGCGGCTATCGTCATACGGACGAATCCCTCACCCTGACTCCCGAACGCCGAGCCGGGGACCAGCCCCACGCCAGCCTGGTCGAGGATGCGTTCACAGATCTCCAGCGACGACATTTTCAGCGGACGGAAATCGAGGAAGAAGTAGAACGCTCCCTGCGGCGGCGTGACCAGCACCTTTTCACCCTTCGACACGCTCAGGGCATCGCTTTCCAATTCATGTGACAGGCGCAGCACCAATTCGCGTCGGCGCGCGTACGCGGCACGCATGTTCGCCGTGACTTGCTGGACTTCAGGGTCAGTCAACGCAAACGCCGCCGCTTTTTGAATGAATGGTGCAACACAAGTGATGGAATTTTGTCCTGCCTTCAAGGCGTTATCAATGACCGCTTTCGGCGCAGCGAGGAAGCCTACCCGCCAACCAGTCATCGCATAAGACTTGGACAGACTATTTACAAGAAGTGTTCTCTCTTTGGCACCATCGAATGCCGCCGCGCTAGTCGGTTTTTCACCGTAGTACAGACTTCCGTACACTTCATCGCTGACGATCCACAGGTCATGCGCTTTGGCAAAGTCTTGTAGTCTTTGCAGATACTCGCGTGTTGGATACGCGCCCGTTGGGTTGGATGGATAGTTCAACACGATGACACGCGTCTTGGCGGTCAATGCTTTTTCCCATGATTCGAAATAGGGGATGAATCCGTTCTCAGCGGGCGCTGGGATACGGATCACATTTCCGCGCAGCATGATCGCCATGTTGGAATGAGTCGCCCACGATGGATCGGGGATCAATACATCATCGCCCGGGTTCAAGATGGACTGCATCGCCGTGTAATAAGCATGGATGCCACCATGTGTGACGAGGATCTCGGAGGCAGGGTCGTAGGAGACGCCTTCGTCGCGTAGCAGCTTGGAAGCGGTGGCAGACAGAAGGTCCGGGTAGCCGCGGGAGGGTCCGTAGTGAGTCAATCCGCTTTGGAGGGCTTTCATCGCCGCATCCAAAATCGCGGGATGAGTCGCAAAATCCGGGTCGCCCACTTGCAGACCGATAACCTTTTGTCCGCTGGCTTTGAGAGCAAGGATTCGATCCGCCATTGCCACGGTGGCAGACTGGCGGATCAATTCAAATTGCTGATTGAGGTTCAAGAGAGTATCCAAAATTTACAAGCACCGTCCCGAAGGTTCGATTTGTTCGACCGCATCTTCCATGGAACCTTCGGGACGATTCGTGCGCTACCCAACGTACTCACACCATTCTTCATACTTATGCAGTTTGCCGCGAATCGCGTCGTGATAGACGGTCTGCAATTTGCGTGTCACTGCGCCAGTCCTGCCGTCACCGATCTTGCGGAAGTCGATCTCGCTCAAGCCGATCACTTCGGCGGCAGTGCCGCACACGAAGACCTCGTCCGCGATGTAAAGTTGGTCGCGCGAGATGGGTTGCTCCAAAATACGAAAGCCCAGGTCCTTGGCAATGGTGTGGATGGAATGGCGCGTGACGCCTTCGAGCACAGGAGCGGTGGACGGCGTCACGATCTTTCCGTGACGCACCAGGAACAGATTCTCACCGGTACATTCCGCCACATATCCCTGCGGGTCGAGCATGATGGCTTCCTCAAACCCAAGCCGCACAGACTCGGTCTTGGCGAGGAAACTGTTGGCATAGTTGCCCGAAACCTTTGCCTTGGTCATCAACACATTCGGGTGATGGCGCGTATACGATGAGATGTTGGCGCGAATGCCCTTCGCCAGCGCCTCTTCACCGAGATAATTGCCCCACTCCCATGCCGCGATGGCGAGCGAGGGTTTGCCGTTGTCCACGTTCAAGTTCCAGCCGCCGTTATCCAGATACAACAACGGGCGGATGTAGCAATCCTTGAAGCCGTTGGATTTCACGACCTGCTTTGTTGCATCCACAATATCCGCAACACTCCACGGAAATTCTCGAAAGCCGAACACACGCGCCGAATCGAACAGGCGCTCGATGTGATCGGTCAAACGAAAGACCGCCGGTCCCTTCGGCGTATCGTATGCGCGGATGCCCTCGAATACCGCCGCGCCGTAATGCAGTGCGGGGGTGAGAAAATGCAACGTCGCTTTTTCGAACGGCACGAGTTCACCGTTCATCCAGATGAATTTGGATTCCATGCCCATAAGTTCTTCTCCTTTTGATATGTAGGGGCGGGGTGACCCCGCCCCTACGAAATTACATGTGTCTGATAATTTCATCCGCCATCTGACGGGTCGTTAACTTGCCGCCGAGATCAACAGTCCGCGCGCCATCGGTGATGGTCTGCTCGACAGCTTTCTCGATGCATTCCGCTTCGGCTTCCAACTTGAACGAATGACGCAGCATCATCGCCGATGACAGGATCGTCCCAATCGGATTGGCGATGCCCTTGCCCGCGATATCCGGTGCAGACCCATGGATCGGTTCATACAGCCCGACAGTTGTTCCCGATAAACTGGCGGACGGCAACATCCCCATCGATCCCGCCAACACAGACGCTTCATCTGTGAGAATATCGCCGAACATGTTCTCAGTGACGACCACATCCATCCACGCCGGACCAGTGATCAGCCGCATCGAAGCGGTATCCACCAGCATGTGTTCGAGTTCGATATCGGGATTCTCTTTTCCGATCTTGGTCGCGATCTGACGCCACAAGCGCGACGATTCCAACACGTTGGCTTTATCGACAGACGTTACTTTCTTCTTTCGTCCACGCGCGAGATCGAAAGCCAGTTCGACCACGCGCTTCACTTCGTAATCGTAATACTCCAGCGTATCCACCGCGCGCTCACGACCATCTTTGACATCGCGTCCCTTGGGGAAGCCGAAATACAAACCGCCGGTCAGTTCGCGCACGACCATGATGTCCACGCCTTTGAGTTTCTCCGGCTTGAGCGGAGAGGTATCGATCAACGCCGGATGCACTTTGACCGGGCGTAGATTCGCGAACACGCCCAATCCCTTGCGCAGGGCGAGCAATCCGCGTTCGGGTCTGTCCTTGGCGTTGGGATCGTCCCATTTCGGTCCGCCGACGGCGCCCAGCAGAACGGAGTCTGATGCCTGGCAATTGGCAAGCGTTTCATCGGTCAGGGATGAACCGTACCTGTCAATGGAACATCCGCCCATCAGGCGTTCCTGAAAGTTGAACGTGTGATTATATTTGCTGGCAACTTTTTCCAGCACCCGCACGGCTTCACCGACCACTTCAGGTCCGATGCCATCGCCGGGGAGTAAAACGATATGTGCTTTCATGAATCTCCATTTTCAATGTCGTGCCAGCGCACGCCATGAGGCTTCGATGATGTTCGTCCCTGCGCCGACGGTGCTCCAACGGGAGGTGGAGTTGCGTGTGTCGATCAAGACACGGGTGATGGCTTCGGTGCCGTGGTCTGAATCCAAGATACGGACCTTGTAATCCGACAAATGGAAGTTGGCAATGCGCGGGTAATAGTCCTTCAAGGCTTTGCGCAAGGCTAGGTCCAGCGCATTCACGGGACCATTTCCCTCGGCGGCGGTGTGCAACACTTCGCCCTGCACCCGCACCTTGACCATCGCCTCGGCAAAAATGCCGCGCTTGTCACGATGTTCCACGTTGACGAAGAAGTCGATCAACTCGAACGGCGGCTTGTATCCGTATTCCTGCCGCTTCAACATCATCGCAACGGATGCTTCCGCTGCCTCGAACGAGAAGCCGCGCGATTCCAATTCCTTGATCTCATTGAGGATGGGAAGAACCTCTTCCCCCTCCACTTCCACCCCATGTTCTTCGGCTTTGCTCAACAGGTTGCCACGCCCGGACAAATCGGACACAACGACCCGCATCTTGTTCCCGACCTTTTCAGGCTCCACGTGTTGATAGGATTGCGGCGAACGGCGGGTTGCCGCCACATGGACTCCGCCTTTGTGCGCAAAAGCAGACTTTCCGACGAATGGCAAATGCTCGTCAGGTGTCACGTTCGCCACTTCCGCCACAAAATGAGACAGATCATATAAGTGCTGAATATTGCCTTTAGGCAGGCATTGGTAACCCATCTTGAGCTCCAAGTCTGCCCTCCCCCACACCGTTGATCGTTCCCTGCACCTGAATGGCACCTTCGCGCACGCCAACCAGCGAATTGATGACCGCACATTCCGAATCGTTATGTGTATGGATCCCAAACGGATGATTCAAATCAGGCTTGAGTTCTCGAATGATATTCTCCACTTCCCAAGGCAATGTCCCGCCATTGGTGTCGCATAGGACAACCGTCTCTGCGCCCCCGCGAATTGCAGCTTTCAATGTTTCGAGCGCGTAGGATTTGTCCGCTTTGTAGCCGTCGAAGAAGTGTTCGGCGTCGTAGATAACCCGTTTGCCGTTGGCTTTGAGATACGCCACCGATTGCTCGATGATGCGCAGGTTATCTTCGTAAGTGGTTTGCAGGACTTCGGTCACATGCAGAGTCCACGTCTTGCCGAAGATGGTGCAAACGGGCGTCTTTGAATCGATGAGCGCCTTGATGTTGGCATCGTCCTCGGGTCCGCCTTTGACGCGGCAGGTGGAGCCGAACGCCGCGATAAGCGCGTTCTTCCATTGCATGTCACGCGCACGTTCGAAGAATTCCACATCTTTTGGGTTCGAACCAGGCCAGCCGCCTTCGATGAAGGCAACGCCGAGTTCATCCAGTTTCTGCGCGATGCGGACCTTGTCATTGCTCGAAAGCGTAAAACCTTCGGACTGAGTCCCGTCGCGCAGGGTGGTGTCGTAGATTTGAATTTGTTGCATAGGTTTCCTTATGTCGTTGCGAGGAGGGTGTTCTTCCCGACGAAGCAATCTCCGGTTATAAGAAGATTGCTTCGCCCACTCGGCATTTAAGCCTCGGGGCTCGCAATGACATGTTAGATTTTTTCTTCAAACTCCGCGATCTCCTTTTCAAAGCCCATGATGTATCCAAGTTCATCCACACCATTGAGCAGGCAGGTTTTGTTGAACGGGTCGATCGCAAAGGTGAACGAGCCTGCGGGGTAGGAAACGGTTTGGGTCGCCAGGTCAACTGTCAGTTCGGCGCGAGGCGCTTCTTCCGCAAGGTCGAAGAGCATCTTGTGAGTCGCGTCGTCCACGATGATGGGAATGAGTCCGTTCTTCAACGAGTTGTTGCGGAAGATATCCGCAAAGGAGGTGGAGATTACCGCGCGAAATCCGTACGCAGTAAGCGCCCAGGGAGCGTGTTCACGGCTCGAACCGCACCCGAAGTTGTCTCCGGCTAAAAGAATTTGACAGCCTGCTGATTCAGGTTGGTTGATGACAAAGTCCGCTTTGGGCGAACCATCAGCGTTATAACGCCAGTTGAAAAAGAGCGCATCGCCCAGTCCATTTTTGTCGGTGACCTTGAGGAACTGCGCGGGGATGATCTGGTCTGTGTCGATGTCGTTGACGGGCAGGGGGATCATACGAGAGGTAAGTGAAGTAAACTGCGCCATGATATTTATCCTAACAGTGTACGCGGATCAGCAACTTTGCCATGGATGGCAGTCGCGGCGGCAGTCAACGGAGATGCGAGGAACGTGCGTCCGCCTTTGCCCTGGCGACCTTCAAAGTTGCGATTACTTGTCGAAACTGCATATTGACCAGGGGATAACTGATCCGAATTCATCGCAATACACATTGAGCACCCAGCTTCTCTCCACTCTCCACCTGCCTCCTTGAAGACTTTATCAAGCCCTTCGAGTTCGGCTTGCTTCTTGACATCCTGCGAGCCGGGGACGACCATCAGGCGCAGGCCGTCGGCCACTTTCTTGCCTTTGAGGAAGGACGCGGCGAGACGTAGATCAGAAATGCGCGAGTTGGTGCACGAGCCGATGAAGACCACATCCACTTTCTGGCCGAGCAGGGACTGTCCGGGTTGAAGTCCCATGTAGGCCATGGCTTTTTCGAACGCGGACTTTTGCGAAGGTTCGGTAAACGAATCTACGGTGGGAATTCTGTCCGTGATCTTCATGCCCATGCCGGGATTCGTTCCGTAGGTGATCATCGGTTCGATGGCAGAGGCGTCGAGGGTGATGGATTTGTCGTAGGTCGCGCCTTCATCGGTAGGAAGGGCACGCCACATGGATACAGCTTTGTCCCATTCTTCGCCTTTGGGAGCGAACTCACGTCCGTGCAGGTATTCGAAGGTGGTATCGTCGGGAGCGATCATGCCCGCACGTGCGCCGCCTTCAATGGACATGTTGCAGATAGTCATGCGTTGTTCCATCGTGAGCGAACGAATGGCGGAACCTGTGTACTCGAAAACATGACCCGTTCCCCCGCCGACACCGATTTTCGCGATCAAAGCAAGGATGATGTCTTTGGCCGAGACGCCATTCGCAAGAGTCCCCTCCACGCGGACTTCATAGGTCTTCGGCTTGTTTTGCAGGAGACACTGCGTGGCAAGGACATGCTCCACTTCGCTGGTGCCGATGCCGAACGCCAGCGCGCCGAAGGCTCCGTGGGTGGCAGTGTGACTGTCACCGCAGACAATGGTCATGCCCGGTTGGGTACGTCCAAGTTCGGGCCCGATGACGTGCACAATGCCGCGATGCGGACTGTCCATGCCGTGCAGGGTGATGCCAAATTCGGCGGCGTTGGTTTCCATTTGTTTGATCTGCGCGGCAGCCATGGCGTCTGCGATCGGGACATCGATCGGGGTTGTTGGGATGGAATGATCCATCGTGGCGAGGGTCTTATCGGGGCGGCGGACCTTGAGTCCGCGCTGGCGCAGACCGGTAAAGGCTTGCGGCGAAGTGACCTCGTGCACGAGGTGCAGGTCAATGTAGAGGATGGCGGGAGAGTCAGGCTGTTGGGTTACAACGTGTGAGTCCCAGATCTTTTGGAAGAGGGTTTTGGGCATAGGAATATCTTATGTCGTTGCGAGGAGTGAACGCTAGTGAACGACGAAGCAACCGCCCACTGTACAGGAGATTGCTTCGTCGCAGCGAACACTCCTCGCAAGGCTAATCTTCAGCCGAGTCCTCAGTCTGTTGAACAGGAGCAGGCATCGGCGCGGAAAGAATCGCGCTCGTGTCCCAGCCAGAGGGAATGGTCTGCGGTTCGGGGAATGACTCAAAACAATGTTGTTGCATAACGTCACGTTCTTCATTTTCGGGGTTCATGATGATTTCTCCTTTGTTGATTACATTGCGACATGAATGTCGCATTACAGTTATCCGAGCATGACACCGTGCGCGTGGTTCTCGTGGACGGGATTCAATCCCTCGGTCTGCGCAACGATGAGTTTATTCAAGGCATTGATATAGGCTTTCGCGCTGGCGACGATGATGTCGGTATCCGCGCCGTGACCGCCGAAGACTCGCGAGTAGGGAATCTCCTTTTGCGCGTCCATCGTTTTCTGTTCGCCGTCCTTTGCCTGAATGCGGACGGTCACTTCGCCAAGCGCGTCGATGCCTTCGGTGATGGCGTGGACATTGAACTCAAGCAATTTGTTCGGGACGTTGATGATGGCGCGGATCGCCTTATACGTTGCATCCACAGGACCTGAACCCATCGACGCCTGCAAATGCACCTTGCCATCGGGTCCCTTCAAGCGGACGGTTGCGGTGGGCATGCCCATCGTCCCGCATGTGACCTGCAAGCCATCCAGATAATACACGTCGCGCGGACGATAGAATTCGTCGGCGATCATCGCCTCAAGATCAACATCGGTGATGGCTTTCTTGCGGTCGGCAAGTTCCTTGAAACGCGCGAATGCCTTGTCGAGTTCAACATCATCGAGCGAATGTCCCATTGCCGCAAGACGCGTACGCAGTGCATGACGACCCGAGTGCTTGCCCAACACAAGTTGAGTTTGATTGACACCTACATCCTCGGGGCGCATGATCTCATACGTAGTTTGGTGCTTGAGCATCCCGTCCTGATGAATGCCCGCTTCATGCGCGAACGCGTTCGAGCCAACGATCGCCTTGTTGGGCTGAACAACGATGCCCGTGTAATTACTGACGAGTTTGCTGACACGCGCAAATTGCGTCGCATCGATCCCCGTTTCAAGGTTATACACAGGCTTGCGCGTCTTCAACGACATCACAACTTCTTCCAGTGAAGTGTTGCCCGCGCGTTCGCCGATCCCGTTCACGGTCACTTCGGCCTGACGTGCACCCGCGCGGATTCCTGCCAGCGCGTTCGCGGTCGCCATGCCCAGGTCATCGTGGCAATGCACCGAGACAGTGATGCCATCATGCATGCCAGGCGTGTTCTCGATGATGCCTTTGATCAGCGCGTAATATTCCTCGGGCGTCGTGTACCCGACCGTGTCGGGAATGTTCAGAGTCGTCGCGCCCGCCTTGATGGCTTCGCCCAACACGACATACAAAAATTCAGGATCGGAACGTCCCGCATCTTCGGGCGAGAACTCGACATCCTCACATAGCGACCTTGCATACGCGACCATCTCTGCAACACGCGCCACCACATCCTCGGGATCCATCTTCAACTTGTGTTTCATGTGGATGGGCGACGTGGCAAGGAACGTATGGATGCGCGGATGCTGTGCATCTTTGACTCCCTGCCACGCTTTATCGATATCGGATTTGTTCGCCCGTGCCAGCCCTGCGATGACAGGGACTCTCGCTTCTTCCTCGCCGAC
>JBFYRY010000288.1:0-4692 GCA_041302025.1 Chloroflexota bacterium
CGGTTGTTGAGCAACATCACCTGGCGCAAAAATTCGCGGATGCGCCAGTAGTCTTCATTGCTGTTGTATAAACGCATGGTCAGTTTCATGAGATGTTGTTCCTGCCCATCAATGCGAGCAGACGTTTTTCAACGCGCTCGATGAATTCATCTGCCTTTTCCCTCCAGGCGGGGTTGGGATCGTTGAGAATGAAATTCGCCAGGCCGAGTCCGCGCGCCGCGATAAACGAGTCGATCTCACCCGAATGTCGTTCGGGCCACGGACTATGTCGGGTATATCCATCCTGAAAGGCGGAGCGCAGGGCAGAATACGTTTCCCCGGGAAAGTAATACAACGTGGTTGCAATATCCTGCACGGGCCAACCCAGCATCAAGTCTTCGAAGTCGATTGGCGAGAGTACGCCGCGCGCGTTACGAACATTCCATTGATGCAAATCGCCATGGATGATATGCATCGGTTCACCGCTGTACTTCAACGCGTCAATTGAATTTTGCGCCCACGCGATCCCCCTTTCATACACAGCGCGCCGCTCAGCAGGGAAGAGGGGAGAAAACGCCTCATCGAAAAGCACCACAGGCTCGGGGAAGGGAAAGACGCGGTCAAATCGAAGGAGCGAAAGATCGGACGGTGGATGATACGTCAACGCGTGGGCATGGAGTCCCGCCATCAATTCTCCCAATTTGGATATGTTGACTGCGGACATGTCCTCGGCAAGATCCCTCCCATCCACCCATGAGAAGACTTCACACAGCCTCGCTTCAGGGACTCCACCCGCGCCTGTTTCGACAACGAGAGAGCCATCCCTCGCTGGGAGCGGACTCGGCACACTGAGATCTGTATCGCGTGCCAGCGCCGCGAGCCAGTCCATTTCGGCAGTGACATGATCGAGACTGTGACCGCCTTCGGGAAGCGTGACGCGTAAAATATATTTTTCGCCGCCGCGCGTATCAACACGGAAGATGCCGTTCATGTCGTTGGTGACCAGGCGCAAACGTACAACATCCAGGTCGTAATGAGTGAGCGCATTGAGCGCAAGTTGACGCAGACGGCGGGCTTGTCCGCGCACGGTGAGTGATGTATAGGGTTTCATATTTTTTAATTCTGATCAAGACTCATCCCAAGGTGAAATGATCACCCGCCTACGTTCGCCTTCCGGACAAAGACGATGTCGTGAACTGCTTCCTCGAGCGGGATGGCAAGAGATGCAATCTGTCCTTGAGCGTCGGCAGTGAACTTTAGTTTCAGGCTGTTGTTCCACTCCGATTCATGGGCATTGAAGGTATCGCCATTGGTATGGGTCACCTCGAATGTCCAGCGGTCGTTCAGAGACATCTGCATGCGTCCATCTGTCAGGTGGACAGAGACCCGTCCATAGCCGGGATGTTCGTATGTACCAGTGTAGGACTCGATGGTCCGGGATGACGGCGTGACAGGTTCCAGGTCTGGAGCGGGAACTGGAACCGGTTGCTCGTAGGCTGGTGAAAATAACCCATCCCAGTTGCTCGGCTCCAGTTCCAACAGGCGGTCGAAGATCGTCAGGCTGATGATGGGCGCGACGGGGTTATGGCCTTCGTCACAATTGGTCAGAGCGACCACACCCAAACGGTGACGTGGCATGAAGTAAACCGTTGCCCCGAAACCGTCCACAGAACCACCGTGCGAGACCAGCATTTGTCCCTTGTGCGAACGCAGGAACCAGCCCATGCCGTAGCTCATGAACTCGTAGCCAAAGTTTTTTCTGGCATCAGGGTCGTCAATGAATATATTGGGCAGGTGCATGGCTTCGAGCGTTTGGGGTTGGATAAACTGTCTCTCCCCGACCTTTCCTGTGTTCATCTGCAGGGACAGCCAGTCAGTCAATTCACTGACGCATGAGCAGATAGACCCGGCGGCTCCGGTCACACAATTTTCGCCATCCTGCTCCCAGAAACGGGATTCGCGTATCTGCCCTTCCTGGTATACATGCGGGCGGGCATGGTTGGGATCTTGCTGTGTAATCAGCGTGGAGAAGTTACTGCGTTTCATGCCCAGCATGTCGAAGATGCGCGTTTGGACGAAACGCTCCCAGCTCATGCCGGTGATTTCGTTCACCAAAAGCGAGGCGATCATGTACATGATATTCTGGTATTGGAAGCGTGCCCGCAGGGGTGCGCTGGGTTCCAGGTAGCGCAGACGGGCAAGCACCTCGCGGCGGTTGAAATACGAACCGAGCCAGAGCCAGTCGTGGGAGGGTAAGCCGCTTCGGTGTGAGAGCATGTCACGCACGGTCAGAGTCTCGGAAGCAATGGGGTCATACATCTGCCAGCCGGGCAGGTATTCTTTCACGGGCTTGTCCCATTCCAATTTTCCCTCATCCACCAGCAAGCCGAGCGCCATGACCGTGAAGGCTTTGGTACAGGATGCGATCGGGAAAAGTGTTTCGGGCGTGACCGGCAGGCCGCCAGCAATATCCCGCAGGCCATACCCAGCCAGATGCAGCACCTCGTTCCCGTTGACGATGGCCAGCGCCAGCCCCGGTACGCGCCAGCGTTCCATCGTCTGGTGAACGAGTATGTCAAGTCCGTTTTTCAGGAAATCGGTTTTCATGGATACTCCATTCAGTCTGCCAACGATTCGGAAACCGACAATATCCTAAAGGCGGTCGGATTGGGCTTTGCTCTGTAGGTGAGCACGTTGAACACATGCTGGCCAGATGGCGGGCTTGTCCGCGCACGGTGAGGGTTGAATAAGGCTTCATTGTTGATTGATTGTCTCAGGTAAATGGACCGCGAAACGACAGCGCATATCACCCTGCAAGGCGGACTCAAGCAAATCTACTTCAAGCGTTTGACCAAAGATGATCTCCCACGGTTTCTTGCTGAACCCACCACTGCAATTGCAGAAAACAGAGTTCAGTTTTACATTGCCGTTCCTGATCGCTTCGCGCGCCCACGGGCAGTGACAGGCGTAATAGCGCTTCATGGTCGGGTCGGTCTCGGCGAGAAACTGCCTGGCATTGTAGGGAATCTTGGAAATGTACAGGATGTTCCCATCCCGCACGCCGCTCTCGATCTCAGGGTTCTTCTTGACGAAGTCCACCACCTCGTCCGTGATCTCCTGCGAGAAGAACAACTCGCCCTGCCGCTGGCATTTTCGGAGGGTCCGCAAAAAAGCGCGGTGACGCTTTGCGATGTAATCTTCAATGTCGCGGGACTTCAAGTACTTCCTACGCTCGTTTTTGTAATACTCATCGGGCAGGTCGCGCAGGCAGGCAGAGAGAAGCTTCTCAACCTTCTTCTGTCCAACCCTTTCGATCAACCGCTCGATCACGGGGAACATAAAGCGGGGTTTCTCGGTGGACGGGATTCCCAGTGGCGCAACTCCGATCCCTGCAAAAACCTCCTCACGCACGCTTTCCCCGAACATCTCCCCGACTTTCTGGTATAGATTTGGCTGGGCTTCTGCGCCATCCAATAGTTCCAGTATCGCTACATAGATCTCGTTGTTCTTCAAAAAGCGACCATAGCGTGCCACGGTGACGAGGTTGTCGTACGTATTCTGTCCTTCCTTGATGAGAATATTGCAGAACGCCCATGTTGTATCTGCATCTGGCTTTCCGCCAACGGATTGGATGTATGCCTCAAATCGTTCCGCCAGTGCAATCGAGGCTTCGATCTTCTCATCGGTCAACTTGCGCGTCTTTAGAAATTCTCGAAATGCTTGGGTGTTCATTGTTCCTCCAGAATGAAAATTCCAGATCCGATCAATTGGCTTCTTCCCAAAAATAGACCGGGTAATCCGCGAGTTGTTCAAACCCAAGTTTGATGGCAAGCGCAGTGGATTCCACGTTGTCCCAGAAACACTCCCAATTGGGCTGTCTGCCCTGCCGCAGACATTCCTCGATCAATGCCGAGGCTGTCATGGAGGCAAATCCGCGGCGGCGGTATTCATCTTCGGTGTGAACGTCAATTTCAACATGTGTGGATGATGCGAAGACACTGGCACAAACACTTGCGATTCTATCGCCATCCATCAGGGCGTATCCAATACCGTGTGCCATGAAATCATCGAGTGATGCCCAACTTCCCAACACGCCTGCTTTTTCCGCAAGGGATTCGTCCACCCGCTTGAGTTGAAAACCATCGGGAATTTGTGCGCGCCAATTTCCACGTGCAGTGAATTTGTCCACGTTGAAAGAGAAGGGGCGGCGGAAGATCTTGATCACTTCGCGTCCGCCCAACAGCGCGGAGGTTTTCTCCTGCCAGTCATCCAAAGCGGCGACAAGAATGTATCCCGTCTCGCCTAACTCTTTGGATGCGGGGATGAAAGTCTCGGTCAATAGTCTCGACAGACCGCCGAGTATTTGGACCTGACCCAAAACAAGGAAGTAATATCCCACGGGCGTCCAGATCAGGAGTGTTTCAGGGTGATTGACATCGTCCACAAAAACACGACCAGGGTTATATCCTTCGCAGACAGCATAAGGCAGTACAGCCTGTTTGACGCCATTCAGTAAATGCACAACTCTCTTGAATTCATGTTTCTCAAGTTCGATCATTTTGTCTCCATGATCAATTCGTGAATATCCAGCAATATCCTGCCTGCGCCGCCGGTCTGGTTGCCAAGGATCACAACATCCAGTTTGTGTTTGGGATAATAAGCCAGCTGACAACTGACACCGTCCTCCGCACCCGTGTGCCCCCAACGGAGTAT
>JBFYRY010000289.1:0-5648 GCA_041302025.1 Chloroflexota bacterium
CACCTGCTCACCGAAGCCAGGAAAGAAGTCCTGCACTTGGCGGCGTCTGGTTATCGTCCGCCTGCGCCAGAACTCATCTACGCCCCAGGGCGCGACATGTACGGCGCGATGAAGATCGGTGCGTGGTCATTCAAGGAAGGCAAATACATCACCGAATACGACGCGCACATCGCCACCAAACTGGCGCACGTCATGGCGGGCGGCGCTCTCACCAAGCCGCAATGGGTGAGCGAGCAATATATTCTGGATCTGGAGCGTGAAGCATTCCTCTCACTCTGCGGCGAAGAGAAGACACAGGCGCGCATGTGGTCGCTGTTGCAAACGGGTAAGCCTCTTAGAAACTAGAAAAATGGAAAGTGGGATAGTTTCTACTTTCCACTTTCTACGAAGGAGCATGATTATGACAAAAGATGCTGTAATCGTAAGCGCCGTTCGGACTCCCGTCGGCAAAGCCAAAAAAGGAGGACTTGCCACGGTTCGTCCCGACGAGATGTCTGCCACCGTTATCCAAGCCTTGCTCAAGCGGACGCCGAATCTTGACCCCGCTGAGATCGAGGACGTGGTCTTTGGTTGTGCCTTCCCTGAAGGCGAGCAGGGCATGAACGTTGCCCGTATGATCGCTCTGCGTGCGGGTTTGCCTGAATCGGTCCCTGCTGAGACGATCAACCGTTATTGTTCCTCGGGTGTGCAGTCCGTTGCGCATGTGGCGTACGCGATTAAATCGGGTGATCTCGAAGTTGGGATCGCGGGTGGCGTAGAGTCCATGTCCATGGTGCCGATGATGGGCTACAAGTTCTCACCCAATCCGCACTTAACGTCAGCCGCGAAGACCAGGACGCATTCGCGCTCAAAAGTAACTTGAAAGCCGCCAGGGCAGTCGACTCAGGACTGTTTGACCCTGAACTGGTTCCCATTGATGTGGAAGTGACCGAACTTGGCCCGGACGGAAAACCCGTGACCAAACATTTCACCGTCAAGCGTGACGAAGGTCCGCGTGGTGATTCGACGATTGAGGGTCTCGCAAAACTGCGAGCCGCGTTCAAGGAAGGCGGCACCGTGACCGCGGGCAACTCATCCCAAATGTCCGATGGCGCGGCGGCGGTGATGGTCATGTCGGAGGAGAAAGCGCGTCAGCTTGGATTAACTCCCTTGGCAGCGCTCAAAATAGCGGGGCTATCCCTGAATGACATTGACCTGATAGAATTGAACGAAGCCTTCGCCGCCCAGGGTCTTGCCGTAATGCGCACGCTCGAACTGAATGAAGAGATAACCAACGTCAACGGCGGCGCGATTGCCCTCGGTCATCCTCTCGGATGCACCGGCGCAAAACTGACCACGCAACTTATTTACGAAATGGGTCGCCGCAAGTCGAAGTACGGCATGGTCACCATGTGCATCGGCGGCGGCATGGGTGCCGCGGCGGTGTTCGAAAACCTTCAAAACTGAGTCAAACGTCAAAGGTCGAACGTCCTTGACCTTTGACTATCAGACCATCAAACCAACAGACTAGGAGACTAAAGAATATGCCCCTCACAGTATCACAACTCATGGAAAAAATGCCCGGAGCGTTCCTGCCCGAAAAAGCCCAGGGAGTGAATGCCATCATCCATTTCAAGTTTACGGGTGCGGAAGCAGGCGAATGGAATGCAAAGATAGCGGACGGCAAAGTCGCTGTGGCTCAAGGCGCTCCCGCCGACAAAGCGACCATGACCCTGACTGCTGACTCTGGCGATTACGTCAAACTCTTCACCGGCGAGTTGGACGGTATGCAAGCCTTCATGCAGGGCAAGCTCAAATTGGCTGGCGATTTGAACCTTGCGATGAAGATGATGCAGATGTTCAAGATCAAATAGAATAATCAGAACAAAAAAGACGCCTTTCTTTCGAAAAGGCGTCTTTTTTGTTCTGATTGGGTTACGCAAACAGTGAGAGCACTGACCATAAAACAGAAGCAGTCAGGCACATGGTGATGACGGACACGATGGTTGTGATGATCCCTGTGGTACGTGAACGGATCCAGCCAGTGATACCAATGCCTGTCAGGAATACAAATATCGCGCCGACGATCACCAGGAAAGCCCAGGTGGCAAGCCCGTCTTTTTCAGTTGGGACTCTGCCCAGTTCGGCTGCAGCGGCGAATAATAGGATGGATACGATCAGAGAGTAAAGGAACATCACAGTCGAAGTGGAGAAGGTGATGATCGCGGCAGACACCAACTTCGACTTGTTATCCATGGTAAGGAATTGGATTACTGCTGAAATACCAAAACCAGCCAATAACCCCGCCAGGGTTGCCAATGCCCCGGCTTCTGCCAGATAATTTTCTACGGTCATAGGTTCTCCTTGAATATCACATCGCTAAAATATCAAATCGTAACACTTCTGTCCTGCAGACGATTATACCTGTGCAGGCATACAGGAGTAAAATGGAAATGTAGTCTCTTTAATTTGGATACAGATTTGAGAGAATAATTTTACGGAAAGGGAACCTCTCATGGTCAAGAATGTACCCGATTTGCAATCCCTCCAGCGGCAGTTTCAGGATGCCAGTGCCCAGCTGGCGAACGTGATGCAGCGCCTGATCAAGACCGGCAACCCCGATGCCTTGAACGCCGTGCAGGATATTACGCGGGTGACGCAGACCCTGCGGAAGGTGGAGCAGGGAGTCAACGATCAATTGAAGGTGAGGCAGAGCCAGTTGGGGGCGTTGATGGGCATCGGTAACGTGATCAACTCATCCCTGGGTCCGAAGCGGGTGTTGGAGGAGGTGATGGATACGCTCATCGCCCTGATGCGCGCGGAACGCGGCTTCCTGATGCTGAGAGAGTCCGATGGCGAACTGTTGGTGCAGATCGCGCGGGGCATCGACCACATCAACCTCGATGAGGAGGGATTCGCCTTCAGCAAGACGATCGTACGCAAGGTGGCGGAGTCGGGCGCACCCGTTTTGACCACGAATGCCCAGAACGATCCGCGCTTTGAGGCGCAGATGAGCATTGCGGCATATCAACTGCGGTCGATCCTGTGCGCGCCGTTGAAGATCAAGGACAACCTGATCGGCGTGATCTATGTGGATAACAAGGCGCACTCGGGGATATTCCAGGAGGATGACCTGGGTGTGATCTCGGCGTTTGCGAACCAGGCGGCAGTGGCAATTGACAATGCGCGGCTGTTCAAGAATTTGCAGGACGCGAACGAGGAACTGGAGGAGGCGTATCAAGCCACGCTCGAAGGCTGGGTGCGCGCCCTCGACATGCGTGACAAGGAGACCGAGGGACATACCCAGCGAGTGACGATCCTGACCGAGCGGCTGGCGCGTATACTGGGAGTGAATGATGATCAATTGGTACACATCATACGCGGAGCGCTCCTCCATGACATTGGCAAGATGGCGATCCCCGATGGGATACTCTTGAAGCCGGGGAAGTTGACCGCCGATGAGCGTACCCTGATCCAGAAGCACCCGGTGTACGCGTATGAGATGCTCAACCCTATCGATTTCCTGCATCCCGCCATCGACATTCCATATTGTCATCACGAAAAATGGGACGGCACGGGCTATCCGCGCGGTTTGAAAGGGGAGGGCATCCCCTTTGCGGCGCGAATCTTCCCCGTGGTCGATGTGTGGGATGCGTTAACGTCCGACCGCCCGTACCGCATGGGACTGCCCAGGGATGAGGTTCTCGACCGGATCCGCGCCGATTCAGGCAAACACTTCGACCCGCAGATCGTGGAGGCGTTCCTGGCGATGGGTGATTATTCGGTGTGATGAAGTGTCAGAGAGGCGGGCTTTATGATTTCAATTCTTCGGGCGGTTTTACGGCACGGAACTCCCGAAAGAGTAAAAGATCATAGGCGATCTTTATACCGCCGCATAAAACGAAGGGGGCGCTGAACAGTGCCGGTACGCTGAAGAAAAGACCCGTCAACATTGGGGAAACAGATGCGCCTACAGAGCGCGCGATGGCAGTGACGCCCGAAGCCGCCGATCGTTCGTCGGGGTCGACAACAGCCATGGTGTAGGATTGACGCGTCGGCACGTCCATCTGGGAAACGCTGAATCTTAAGAGAAAGAGTCCGATGGCGAGGGGCAGATTGGGCATCAGCGGCACAAGGATCAACAAAATGCTCGACGGGATGTGCGTGAAGACCATCGTGTTGATCAGACCGATGCGTTTTGCGATTCTCACGGCGAGCAGGGACGAAACCCCTGCCAGGATGTTTGCGCCAAAGAAGATACTGCCGAGTACGCCCGCATCCACGCCAAAGCGGACATGGAACCAGTAGGCGATCATGCTTTGTACGATCAAGCCTCCCGCAAAGGCATCCATGGCGAAGAGCATGCTCAATTTAAAGACAACCTTGCGTGAGCGATGTAGACCAAGCACGCGTTTTTCTGTATCGGATCGATGCGCCGCTTCGACGGCATGTGTCAGGTTGAGGAACAACAGGAGCAGGATCAGTCCGCCGAGGGCGTAACCAGCCAAAACGACGCGATAGGATGCGAGTTCCGTCCAGCCGTTGTATTGCAATGCCTGTGCCAGCCATCCGCCTGTGAGCGCACCGGCGGCGGTTGCGAATGAACCAGCCAGGTTGTACCACGCGAAGACCTGTGTGCGCTTTTCGTTCGAGACGATCTGGGTCAGCCCCGCCTGTTCAACCGAAAGGAACGGACCGATCTCGTTCCCGCTGGGACTGATGACACCGATGATGGCGGCAGTCATCAGGATGATGGGATTCCGCGTCAGGAGGAAGGCGACGCCTGCTCCCGCCATCAAGAGCGCCCCCAACAGCAGGGTGCGCTTTCTGCCAAACCGATCCGCGGATGTGGTCAGCCACAGGGAGATGCCTGCGTCACCAACGAGGGTGAATGTGAACAGGAGACCGATCTGTTGTTCTGTGAGACCCATCCCAGCGAGATACAGCGCCAGGATGATGGACAGGAACCCATAGCAGAACAGCCGGATGATCCGTGTTGAAAAGAGGATGGTACTATCGTGCCGGTGATCACGGCTCATGGATTGCCTTTTGCGACATCGAGCCTGCACCACGCATAGAGCGCATCGTACACTTCGAATTGATTCTCCAGGTTTTCCATGTCTTCCGGGAAGCGCAGGCTGTAGCCGCTGGCGATCGCTTCCAGTCCGCGCGCGATGGGATCGGTGTCGATATCCTCCGCCACATCTGCGGCATGGACGATCTTTGCCAGGCGCAATAACCCCGGTTCTTTCAGGTCATATTTCAGAATGATGGACTCGAACGAACAGCGTCCATCATGGTGACCGAGTTCCACGCCGGGCGCATCGAACGGGATCGCGCCGGTCTCTTTGGCGACCAGTTCGATCTGGTTCTTGGGCACGAAGAGAAATTCCGCTTCATTGTCGATGAAACGGGTGATGAGCCACGGACAGGCGACCCTATCCACATGGATGTGCGAACGGGTGATCCACTTCATTTGAGACTCCTTGTCAGTTGCATGGATTATGTGATGAACGTTACTACCGTTTGCCTGCCACGATCACGCTGAGGAGAACGAGACCGATGGCGATGCCCTCCCGCAGGCTTGGCATTTGTTTCGAGCCGAGATAACTTGCCAGCACATACGTGACCTGGACGATGAGTCCCTGCAACATCGCCGCCGCCCAGAA
>JBFYRY010000290.1:0-4654 GCA_041302025.1 Chloroflexota bacterium
CCCATCGTCATTTTCATTGCCACCTACGTCACCCTTTACATGCGCCAGATTGAGGCACGCGAAAAGGCGCAGGCCCTGGCCACCGAACTTGAGTCTGCCAACCGGCAACTCTCCGAATATGCCGCGCAGGTTGAAGACCTCACCATCGCCAACGAACGTCAGCGCATGGCGCGCGAACTGCACGACACTCTTTCGCAGGGTCTCGCTGGTCTCATCCTGCAACTCGAAGCCGCCGACGCCCATCTCACCCATCAACGTAACGACAAGGCGCAATCCATCATCGGCAACGCGATGGAACAAGCCCGCGTCACCCTCGCGGATGCCCGCCGCGCCATCGACGATCTCCGCCAGCCTTCTTTGGATGATCTGGACTCTGCCCTGCGCCTCGAACTTGACCGCTTCACAACCGCTACCGGCATCCCCATCATCTTCCACTCGGACCAGACTCCCCCTCTGCCTGCTTCCGTTACCGAGACTCTGGTCCGCGCTGTGGCAGAAGCACTCACCAATGTTGCGAATCACGCCCACGCGCAAAACGTGGCAGTGGCTGTAAGGATGAAGGATAAAAGCTTATTGCTCACGATCCAGGACGACGGTCAGGGTTTCGACGCGTCTGCCATCCCATCCGGTCACTATGGGATATTGGGAATCAAAGAGCGTGTCCGCCTTGTGAATGGAAGTTTTGAAATTCAAAGTAAAAATGATAATGGCACAACATTGAAGATTGAAATACCCACATGATAAAAATCCTCATCGCCGACGACCACCTCATCATCCGTCAGGGATTGCGCCTGATCCTCGAGACCGAAAACGACTTCGAGTTGATCGGCGAAGCATCAGACGGCAACGAAGCGTTGAGCCTCTGCAAAAAACTCAAACCTGATGTGGTTCTCATGGACCTGCGCATGCCCAACATGGACGGTTTGACCGCCATCGAAAAACTGCGCGCGGAACAACCGAACATCGCCGTTGTCATCCTCACCACCTTCAACGAAGACGAACTCATGTTCCGCGGATTGCAGGCAGGCGCACGCGGTTATTTACTGAAAGACACAGACCGCTCGACGTTATTCGATACCATTCGTGCCGCCGCACGCGGTGAGACCCTGCTCAAGCCTGAGATCATGGCGCGCGTCCTTTCACAGGCAAATGCACCGAAAGCCGTATCAAACGAATCAATCAACTTAACCGACCGTGAACTCGAAGTGCTTAAAGCAGTCGCACGCGGCGAACGAAGCAAAGAAATCGCTATTAAACTTGGCATCTCCGAGCGGACGGTCAAAGCGCACCTGGCAAGCATCTATAACAAACTGGGGGTTGATTCCCGCGCCGCAGCGATCGCCGTTGCCGCGCAAAAAGGGTTATTGAAAGATCAATAGCAAGGAAGGCTCAGGCAGGCTTCCATCAACCGGCAGGCCCGACCGAAACCCTCTCTGTGCCTACACGTCCTTCTTCGCAGACCAGTGCAATGCCGCCCTCGGTCAGCGGATGTTCCAGATCATTTACCTGGAAGACCAGCCTGTCATTAACATATGCCGATAGCTGAGTGCCCTTGACGATGATCCGCAGGCGATACGCCTGACCCAACTGCCAGGGGAACGCCTGTTCGGCCAGCACCCTCTCCCCATCCAGCCGTTTGATCAGTTTGACCGTATCCTGCCCGCTGAGCAACAGGGCGTAATACCGCTCCAATCCCTGGACGCGAACCGCCAGACCAAAGGCTTTGACCAGATGCGGAGTGATGGTCGTTTTCACGCTGTAATCGGTCCATTCGCGCGTGCCGGTGATGACGAGTCCCCGTCCACGATTGTGGATGACACGGAAGGCTTCGCCGAACTCATCTTCGAAGTAATCCGCCGCGTTGACCCATTGCCGCTTCCACATTCGACCGCTTGCGGCAGGAGGATAGAAAGAAACTTGAGGCGTCCCATCCCACGTGAGATGATCCAGATGGAGAATGCCTTCGGTGGATTCATCGGCTGTAACCGAGACTCCTACTTGAGCCACGGGTGCGCCGTTCAAATCAGGGATTTGCCACTCCAGTGTTTTTGACTCCCCCGGCTGGAATTCGGTGACTGGTCCGTAAGCGGAGATCAATTTGTCTGATTCGCCATAGCACTGGATGACCAGTCCTGATTTGACCGGTGCTGTGTTCGCGCAATTCGCATGGATTTCCGCGCGGACGGTTTGGCCCGGGTAGAGCATTGGGGAGGAGAACAGTCCATAGCCGGGCATGTTGATCGCTTCAGGGGGGATAAAGGTCGGGGTCACGGCAACAGCCGTCCCGTTGGGAGAGATGCGATAGCGGAGGGTTAGAACCCGCTCATCGGAGCGAGTCGGATGAGGGGTGTTATCCACTGTGAGGCTGTCATCCTGTGCGCGAAATCCCTGCACGGAGCCAGGCAGTGAAAAATGGAAGCGTGCGCCGTCCTTGGGATGAGTCCATTGTTCGCCGCGAATCTCATACGCGGATTGGATGATGAAATCGGTCTCGCGGACTGCGTCGCTGATGGCGCGCCCGCCATCGGCTGTGGGGAGATAGAGACGGTCGGCAACGGGACCGCGCCAATCAGGCGCATTCTCAAACGCCGATAGACCGTTACGCACACCGAGGATGCAACCGACATTGGCGGCATTGCAATCAGTATCCCAGCCGCAGGTGTTGACGATGGTCTGCCCTTTGCTGAAATCACCGCCGCTATAGAGCAGACCGAGGATGACGAGTCCGTGATTGGGGACGATGTGACAATTGCCGCCGTATTTGTCGTAGCCGTAGTGCGCGGCAAGTTTGGCGCGCGCGGCATGCCAGTCTTGCGGATCAGCGGCGTGCCACTCCCGGATGTTGGCAATGAGTCGATGGATGATCGAATCCGCGGGGATGAAGGAGACCGCAGTATCGAGCAGTTTGTTGAGATCGGATTCAACAAAGGCTTGTGCGATCAACGCTGTGACGACTTGTGCACCGTAGATCGCTTCACCATCGTGACTGACACTGGCAGCGCGATGTGCGAGCTCAACAGCGAACGCAGGGTCACCGGGAGCGACCATGCCCCAGGCATCAATGAAGATCTGCGCGCCGATCTGTTCCGCGACCACCCTGCCGTTGAGCGCCATCGAACCGGACTGCGGAGTTTTGATACCATCCTTGAGCCTCAGATAAGCGGTATGCTCGGTGGAATTGCCGAGTCCGCCCCACCACAGGATGGTGCGGTTCTCGATGATGTAGTTGAGCCAGGTCTGACCGATCTGGGCAGGCGTGAGATGAAGCGAGTTGTCGTAATCAGTCAGGGCGCGGAAGAACGTGAACGTGCCGGAGATGTCATCATCGGTGACGACGAGCAGGTGATTGCGGAGAGGCAGGTCGAGGCGGTCGTTGATGTAGTATTTGACCTCGCCAAAACCTGCCATCATCTGTTCGTACGTCCAGCCTTCGAAGGGACGTCCCACATAAACGCCGATGATCTTGCCCAGCACACCGGCATAAACGCGTTCGTAGTAGTCCGACGGAAAAGCCATGCAGTCTGCTCCCTGAAGGGGTGAGGTTATGTGCCTACGACAATCCCGCCATCCACACGCAATGTCTCGCCGGTGATAAAGGATGCCTCGTCCGAAGCCAGGAACAGGTATGCATTGGCGATATCGCGCGGTTCCCCAAGCCTGCCAAGCGGCGTGCGCGCCTTCATACCGTCAATGATCTTTTCAGGCATGGCGGTGATCATCTCGGTCGCGGTGAAACCAGGCGCCACCGCATCGACGCGGATCCCGAATTTACCCAACTCGCGCGCCCAGACTTTTGTCATGCCGATCACACCCGATTTCGTGGCGACATAATTCGTCTGCCCAAAGTTGCCGTCCAAACCGACGATGGAGGTGGCGTTCAAGATCACGCCGCCGCCCTGTTTCGCCATCACCGGAGCGACCGCCTGCGTGCAATTGAACACGCCCTTTAAATTGACCGACACCACTGCATCGAAATCTGCTTCAGACATCTGCCCGACAAGTTGACCTTCCTTGAACTTGATCAGCTGTCCATCGCGCAGGATGCCGGCATTGTTCACGAGCACATCGATGCGCCCGTATTTTGCGGCGACATCATCGATCCATGCCTGCACCTCCGCACGGCTGGCAACATTGACCTTGTAAAACGCGGCATCATTTCCGAGCAGTTTCACCATCTCCTGTCCCGCCGCTTCATTTACATCGCAGATCACAACTGCTGCACCCTCCTCGGCAAACCGTAATGCAGTCGCCTTTCCGATCCCGGCGGCGCCGCCTGTCACGAGCACTACTTTGTCTTTCATTCTCATGGTTCTCTCCTTTTGAAAAAATGAAAACGGACAACGGTTATGGATGGCAGTGATATATCTGTCTGCTGTTAACGAGAAACACAGGTCAAACCGATGATTGACTTCGGTCTCGACTTCTTCGAGTTTATCCCAAAACAACGTTCACGCATATGTGACGTTATGCGCTTCAGGCTCCGACTTTCAGCCTGATACCGTTATATCAGCCATGCCCACCCTTCAGGGTTGTTCCGCCATCCCATCAGCGGATCAGGCGGAGGACAACATGCAAAACACCAATCGGGTGTGTGACCGTGGGTTATCTATTTACCCCGGAACGATCAATCAGCCAAACAATAAGAATTTGTCGC
>JBFYRY010000064.1:0-23495 GCA_041302025.1 Chloroflexota bacterium
TTGCGCAAGACAGCCGTAATCGTTGTAGCCTTCCAGAATAGTGGTGTTGGGATCATCATCCACAATGAATTGACCGGTGGAACCGACCGAAAGGATACTGCCGGCGGTGAAAAGCGGGTTAACGGAATAACCAGCCGGGTAGGTTGGCGTTGTGCCAGAACCATTTCCAGCCGCCGCCACGACTAATTTTCCCCTGCCTTTCAGCCCTAAAAAGGTCCCTGTGCTTACCGTTTGGGTCGTGGGCGTAACAGCATACAACAATGCGTCTCTGATTGAGGCCGAATCTGCGGTTCCGCCGACGCTGAGGTTGATCACGCGGATATCGGTGCGGTCGGCGCAATACTTAATCGCGGTGGCAACATCGAAAGCGGTGCCAACGCCCTGCGCATCCAACGCCCGCACCGCAACCGCCTTGCCCGTGGAGACGCCGGAGATACCCAACGCGTTATTCGAGAGCGCCACCATGATGCCTGCCACGTGCGTGCCGTGTCCATTTGCATCACTGGGGATGAGGTCTGCATCGACAAAGTCGTACCCGGCAACGATCTTGCCAGCCAGGTCGGGATGCTTTGAGTCCACGCCGGTGTCGATCACGCAGATATTGGCGCTGGCGGTCTTGTTGGGCCACACGATATCGGCGCCCATCGCGAACCAGCCCGGGTTGCCGTTGAGATACTTATCGGTGGGGTATGTTCCCATCGCCACCATTTCCTGGATGGTCGAACTGGGGACAGCCATGACGCTTTGTCCATCCGTGCCGGCGTTGGGGGCAACAGGTTGCAAAACAAATTCGCTCGTTGCCACCTCGTTGGGATCGCCTTCATTCTCCGGCACCGAAAAGATGTAGTTCGGTTCGGCATACAGCACATCGGGCTGACCGCTCAGTTCAGCGGTGGCGGCGGCAACATCGCCCTCCACCTGGATAACGGCGCTCCCGTCCATGCTCAGGCGGGTCACTTCGCCGTCAGCGGTGTTCGCCGTCTCAACCGCCTGCTCGATCTTCTCGACCAGGTTCATATCCTGAGAATCGGCAAAAACAACCACCACTTCCCCCGGAACAGCCTCGGCATCCGCCTGGATGTTGGGCTTGACCATTGCCGGCGCCTGTGCGGCAACCGGCTGGGAAACGGCAAAAGATGTAATCAACATCATCAATGCCATGCCCAGATTGAACACTCGTTTTACGTTCATCTTCACTCCTTTTAGTTCATAACGATAGACCTGAAATTACAAATTGTATACATAAGTAGTATACGGGATACGAAAAAATACCTCAAGGCATAAAGGTCATCCATCACTTACAGCAACCTTACAGGGGGATACAGGAATCCCTCGTGTATTTGCCATAATTTCACCGCTTGTTCACCGCTTTATCCGTGATCTCCAGCGCCTTATCCAGCACATCGAAACCGTCCTTCAACTGTCTCTCTGTGATGACCAACGGCGGGATGATCAATATCGTGTGCCAGTGGGTATACAGGAACAAACCGTTATCGAGACAGTATTTCTTCAACGCGGTCATCTCCGGCGACGAGCCATTCCACGGCGCCATCGGCTCCTTCGTTGCCCGGTCCCTGACCAGCTCGACGATACCGAACAAGCCGATGTTGCGGACCTCCCCCACGGAGGGGTGCGCCTCCCCAAGGTCGGACAGCATCCGCTTCAACACCGGACCCATGCCTGCCGCGTGCTCGATGAGATTATCCTCCCTCATGACGTTGATATTCGCCACCGCCGCCGCCAAAGAGATGGGATGGGATGTGTAGGTTAATCCGCTTTCGAACGGAGTCTCGTTAAAAGCCGCCGCGATCTCCGGTTTCATCGCCACCGCCCCGAGCGGCGCATACGCAGACGTAAGTCCCTTCGCCATGGTCATGATATCGGGCGTTACGTCCCAGTGTTCGATGGCGAACCATTTGCCGGTGCGTCCGAATCCGCTCATGACCTCGTCGGCGATCATGACAATGCCGTATTTATCGCACAATGCGCGCACGCCCTGCATGTATCCCTGCGGCGGGATGATGATACCGTTCGTGCCGGTCACTGACTCCATCATGATGGCGGCAATGGTCTCCGGTCCCTCGTAGCGGATGATCTCTTCGAGGTGGTTGACATAATCACGCGCAAACTCTTCTTCTGATATATCGGGGATCGTCCGGTGGAAGGTGGAACGGTAGCGGTATGGGTCGAGAAAATGCACGATGCCGGGCATCAGGTTCGGTTCCCAGGTGACGCGGCGCGGGTCACCGGTCGCCGCCATCGCTCCGGCGGTCGATCCGTGATAAGAGCGGTAGCGCGTCAAAATCTTATGGCGTCCGGTACAGCCGCGCGCGAGCTTGATCGCGTTCTCGTTGGCATCCGCTCCGCCAAGCGTGAACAGCACCTTCGTCAGGGCTTTCTGCGGGGTCACATCCGCCACCGCCTTGCTTGCCAGCGCACGGATGCGGGTGGTCATACCCGGTCCGGCGTACGGGAGTTCCGCCGCCTGTTCCTGCATGGCTTTGACGATGCGCTCATCGCCGTGACCGACGTTGACACACATGGTCATGGAATTGAAATCGAGATAACGCTTATCGTTCACATCCCAGAAATAGACGCCTTTCGCGCGCGCCACCGCGATGGGGTTGACCTTTGCCTGCGCCGACCAGGTGTAGAAAACGTGCTCTTTGGAGAGTGACAAAATTTCATCGTTTGGAAGATCGAACATAGTTCTCCTCGTTAGACCTGTGAGGTCTTTGAAACCTCACAAGGTCTTTTTCACAAATTATAACCCTCCCCGAATTCAGGAACTGTGATAAACTTCCGCCCGCTTAACAGGTACGTCACACAACGTGCCTTTCCGTTCCCGGCAAACCCACGGTTTGAACAGGAACAATCCCATGGAAAGGAGGAATCTCTCATGCGCAAATATGAATTGGTTTGCATCGTCCAGCCCGACCTGGATGAAACCGCCTTTAAGGGCGCGCTCGAACGCGTCCAGGGCTGGGTCACCGAATCAGGCGGAACTGTGGACAAGGTGGATGTGTGGGGACGCCGCCGGATGTCCTACCAGATCCGCAAACAACGCGACGGTCATTATGTTCTTTTGAACATCAGCATCGACCCCAAAGCCGCCAGCGATCTGGAACGAAATATCCGTTACCTCGAAACCATCCTACGTCACATGTTGACCGCCGTCTAGCGGTCACACCATCGTGAAAACTCGGTCTTTTTATTTATTAGAAGAACAAGGAGATAGACATGAGCCGAGGACTTAATAAAGTACAGATCATCGGTCATCTGGGGCGCGAACCGGAAATGCGTTACACCCCCTCCGGCAGACCCGTCACCACCTTTACGGTGGCTGTCAGCCGCTCATGGAACACCGTGGACGGCGAACGCCACAACGAAACGGAATGGTTCAACGTGGTGGCATGGGGCAACCTGGCTGAGATTTGCAAGCAATATCTCACAAAAGGACAGCAGGTCTACATCGAAGGACGTCTGCAGACCCGCCGCTGGGACGACAAGGAAGGCGTAAAGCATACCAGTGTCGAGGTGGTTGCCAGCGAAATGATGATGCTTGGCGAACGCCGCGACCACAACAACCACGCCCAGCAATCCGAGACCGCCCCGGACGATAACGAGGTGACCGCCAACGAGGATGAATTCCCGTTCTAACTATTCAGACCCGACAGGTCTTCAACAAGAAAAATTGGAGTAACAAATGGCTGACGATCGAAGAAACAACGAGGCTGGCGGGGAAGGCGGCGGGGAACGCCGTTTCTTTGCCAAGCCGAAATTCTGTCAATTCTGCGCTGACAAGACCCTGACCATCGACTACAAGAAGGTCGACCTGCTCAGGAAGTATGTCACCGAAGAAGGCAAGATCCGCCCGCGCCGGCAGACCGGTGCGTGCGCAAAGCACCAGCGTGTCGTGGCAGAAGCCGTCAAACAGGCGCGCTTCATTGCCCTGCTTCCCTATACCGGCAAGCACTGGGAAGAATCACGTTAAATTCCCACAAGAGCATCTGCGGGGTTCCGCGAGTCGCGGAACCCCGCCTTTGCGTCATGGAGAAATTGAATGGCAAAACAAAGTCCCACAACCAGAATTGTCACTAAAAAACACGTAGCCCGCCTGGAACGCGAGAGAAAACAGATTGCACTTATCAAATGGATCGCCATTGGCACCATTGTGTTTATCACCCTGCTCCTGGGATACGGCTACTTAAAAACCACCTACTTCCTGCTGAAGGAGCCGGTTGCAAAGGTCAACGGTGACGTGATCACCACCGGCGAGTGGCAGGAACGCGTCCGGCTCGAACGTGTCCGCCAATTGAACCTGTACCAACAGTACCTCTTCTACCAGGAACAATTCGGCATGGACACGACCCAATACCAACAGCAGATATTGATGACACTGCAAACGCCGTCCATTATCGGTCAACAGGTATTGGACCAGATGGTCGACGAACTGATCATCCGCCAGGAAGCCGAAAAGCGCGGCATCACCGTTTCGGAAGAGGAACTGAACACACTGTTCCATGAATCCTACGGTTTCTTCCCTGACGGGACCTACACTCCCACCGTCACAGCGACCGAATTCTCATTGCCGACTCTTTCGTCCGAACAGTTGACCCTGTACCCCTCGACCGCCATCTCCACGATGACATCCACCTCCACAGCCGCACCCACAAACACCCCGGACCTGTCCGTCACACCCACCGCGACATTTACCGCCGCGCCCGCCACACCCACCTTCGTGCCGGAACTCCCCACTGCAACCGCGACCCCTTACACCGTGGAAGGCTTCAACAAGGAATATGAACAGACCATGACAGATCTCAAAGCTTATGAGATCAGCGAGGCAACGCTCCGCTCGGTTTACGAGATCCAATTGATCCGCAAGAAATTGCTGGACGAACTGACGACAGACACATCCCGCACCGAGACACAGGTTTGGGCGCGTCACATCCTGGTCAGAACCGAAGCGGAAGCCAAAGCCGTGGAAGAACTTCTCGCCAACGGTGTGGATTTTGCCAACACAGCAAAGAAGTACTCCACCGATACCGGTTCCGGCCCCATTGGCGGTGACTTGGGCTGGTTCGGCAAAGGTATGATGGTTGCCGAATTCGAAGACGCCGCCTTCAACCAGAATGTTGGCGAGATCGGACAACCTGTCCAATCACAGTTCGGGTATCACATCATTCAGGTGCTCGGCAGGGAGGAACTCCCCGTCACCGAGGAGCAGTATCAGCAGAAACGCGAAACTGCTTTCGGCGAATGGCTGACAGCCGCCAAAGAGACTGCCGCCATCACCACCTTCGATGTTTGGACGGAACGCGTTCCTCTAACACCAGAGGCTTTAAACACGCCGACCCCCGAATAATTTCAACCGGCAAGCAAATAAAAAATCGCCCGCTCAATGAGCGGGCGATTTTTTCATCCTTCCGAATCATGCCCTCTTCAACATCTCATCCGTCACCTGATCCAGCCGCAGGCTGATGACCTGACTCGCCGAATCGCGCCCCATCGTGATGCCGTAGATGATATCCGCCGCCTGCACGGTATTGCGGTTGTGCGTGATGACGATGAACTGCGTCTCCTTGCTCAATTCCTGCAGGAGATCGCGGAAGCGTCCCACATTGGCTTCATCGAGCATTGCATCCACCTCATCCATCACGCAGACAGGCGTCGGCGAAACTTTCAGCAACGCGAACACCAGCGCCACCGCCGTCAGACTGCGTTCGCCGCCGGAGAGCAGAGCCAGTCCCTGCTCGCGCCGACCGGGTAAACGCGCCTCGATCTCGATGCCCGTCTCCACCAGGTTATCGGGGTCGGTCAGGGAAAGCCGCGCCGAACCGCCTCCAAACAGCCTCGTGAACATCGCGCGGAATTGCTTATCCACGGCATCGAAGGTCTTCGAGAACTCCTGCTTGGTCAACTCGTCCAATTCGGCGATGATGTGCTTCAAGTCCTCTTCGGCTTTCTTCAAGTCTTCCACCTGCGCGCGCATAAACGAATACCGCTCCGACTCTTTATCGAATTCCTGTTTCGCCTCGGGGTTGATCGGTCCCATGCGGCGCACTTGCGTGCGGTTGTGCATGAGTTGCGTCTCCAGGTCGGGGGAGATTTCCGTTACGACGGGCAGTTCCTCCACCATGCCTTCGAACGGCAATGGCACAGGACCCGAAACATCCGCCGCATACTCGAACATCACCAGCCCAAAATCGTCCGTGATCTTCTGGCGCAGGTTGTCGAGCGCCTCCTGCTTGCGCATCTGCTCCAACTGCACCTGCCCATATAACCGCTCCGCCGTGGCAAGCGAACGCTGGGCATTCGACTCGGCATCCTGCAAGCGCGCCTCTTCCTGCTCGGCGGTCTCCAAATCCTTTTCGGCAGGCTCGATGAACACACTCAACTCTTCGATCTGTGTATGCAGGACACCCTCACGTTCGCGCATGGAAGCCTTGTCAGCATCCAAACTCGCGAGAGATGTTTCCGCCTCGCTCAAGCGTGTCGATAATTCAAACCGCCGCGCATCGAACCGCCCGGTATCTTTGCTTCTTTCCTCTTTCCTCGCACTCGCATCACCGAGAGCGCGCTCCACCACCGCCATGCGCGTACTCCAATACGTGGCTTGCCCTTGCGCCTCCGCCAGGTCCATGCCTGCCAACTGCGAAGACAGCGCACGCACTTCCTCCTGCGCCGCCGCCGATTGCGATTCAAGTTCCGACTGGGCCTGGATCAACTGCCCGCGGACCGAAGCCGCCTCATCCGCCTCCGCCTTCAATTGGATGGACTGACTCCTCTGCCACTCCAACTGACGACGAGCCGCTTCGGACTCCAACCCAGCCTGTTGCTCGGACCCCTGGGCATCATCCAACCTGACGCGCGCTTCGCGCACCGCTCCCTCGGCTTGACCCAGTTCCCGTCCCGCCTCCGTGACCTTTGCGGAAAGCGCATCCACATCGCTATTCAAAGACTCGATCTGCACGCCCAACCCAGCCAGGGCTTCGGTCAACTCTCTTTTTTGGCGGGGACGACTCAAGGCTGAGGAAGAAGCGGTCTTCCCGGCGATGATCAAGCCGTCACCGCGGAAGACTTCCCCTCGCAGGGTCACCACGCGTGCGTGAGTCGGAATCTCCCGAATCAGTTTTCGCGCCATCGCCCGGTCGCGGACGACCAACGTCTGCCCAAGCATGAGACTCACCGCCGCGCGCAGATCATCCGGCGCGTTGACGAGTTCCGCCGCGATGCCGAGACAGTTCTCATCGTCCGGTTTCGTGAGCGAAGCGGCTCTACCCTCCTCGAGCGGAAGCAAAACCGCCCGCCCGGCTTCATCCGATTCGAGCAACTGCAGGGCGTCTTCGACGTCACCGGTATCGAGCAGAATGGCATCGAGCGTATCGCCCAACGCCGCCGCGATCGCCACTTCGAACTCCGCAGGGACATCCAGCGCCGCGCTCAACGCGCCGCGCGCCCCCCTGAGACGGGATTGCCGCGCCGCATCGAGCAGGAAACGCGCGCCCTCGGCATATCCCGCCAGAGATTGTTCGGCTTGTTCGAGCACATCAAGTTGAGTTTTGACGCGGGTGTGTTCGGCAAGAAGTTTTGTGCGTTCTTCATTCTTCGCGCGGCGTTCACCTTCAACACCGTCCATTTCCCGCTTTCCACTTTCCACTTTTTCCTGTGCCGTTTTCAACACACTTTCCGCCGAGATGCGCCTATCCCGTGCCTGTCCATACTTGTCGCCCGCCTCACGCGCCACAGATTCCGCCGACTCGATGGACTTGTTGGCGGCGTCCATACGGGTTTGAAGATTCTCCAAACGCGATTTCAGTTCATCCAGCCGCGCCTGCGATTCGGCGCGGTGAGTCGTCCATCTTTCGATCTGGCTTCGCGCTGTTTGCAGTTTCTCTTCGAGAGAAGCACGGTCCGCCTGACGCAACTGCATCGCCTGCTGAACGGCGTCCAATTGCTTTTGCGCTTCGTTATATTCGTTCTGTAACCGGATAACTTCACGGTCCGCTTCTTCCAGGCGTTCCTGCGCCAGTTTCTCCTCATCGGAGGCGCGTTCCTTGTCGGAAAGCACGGAGGATTGCGTTGCCAGCAGGGAACGGCGGCGTTCTTCCAAGACCGCCAGTTCGCGGCTGACCTCCTCGCGCTGGTTGTGCAGTTCCGCCGATTGGCGGTGCCAGGTGTTGAGTTGCGCCCGCAAGCCGGTCAGCCGTTCACGGAAGGTGGTGTACTCCGTCTGCGCCTTCTGGTGGGATTCGCGAGTCTCGTGCACGCGCGCCTCCTGCGCCTTCACCACTTCGCGCGCATCGGTCAGTTCCTGCTGGGCGTGATGCCAGTGATAGCCATACCACTCGCGCAGGATGATCTTGAGATCTGCCTGGGCGCGGGAATACTCGATGGCGCGTTTTGCCTGCCGCTCCAGACTGCGCAGGCGCGGCTCCAACTCGGACATGATGTCGAGCACGCGCTCGAGATTCCGCATGGTGGTCTCGAGGCGTTTCAGGGCTTCCTCGCGGCGCGAACGGTAGAGTCCCACGCCAGCCGCCTCCTCGAACAGGCGACGGCGGTCCTCCGCTTTCAACGCCAGCGAGGCATCTACGAGTCCCTGCCCGAGGATGGTGTATGTCCGGTCCGCCAGCCCGGAAGCTGAGAGCAATTCGTTCAAGTCTTCGGTGAAGTCCACGGGAAGCCAGCCGTTCGAGTTATCGAACAGGACGTGAGCCGAAGCCATGCTGGCGCGCGAGCGATGCTCGGAGCCGTTGAAGATCATGTCTTCGGTCTTCTTGCCGCGCAACAGCGCATAGGACTGTTCCCCCAGCACCCAGCGCAGGGAGTCGGCAACGTTCGACTTACCGGAGCCGTTCGGACCGACGATGGCGGTGATCCCGCTCGCAAATTCGAAGACGGTCTTCGATGCGAAGGTTTTATATCCTTGAAGTTCGAGTGTTTTTAGACGTAAAGGCATTTTTTGATTTCAGATTTTCGATTTTGGATTTTGGATTTACGATTGGATACCGAGCATTTCGAGCGCGTTCTGCGCGGCAAAATGCCCGGCGATATGTTTGCTGGTTCCGTGCCCGCGCCCGACGACCTCTCCGCCGATCTCCACTTCCACTTCGAACTGTTTGGCATGGTCGGGTCCGGTCATGGATACGGTGTGGTAATGAGGCGCCCCTTTTTTGTTCGCCTGCGCCCATTCCTGCAGTTGGCTCTTGGGATCGTGGATACGGGTGAGAACGGACTCCCGTTCCATTTCGAGCAGTGGATCGACGAACGCTTCGACCGCACCCAGGCCTGCATCCAGGTACAATGCGCCGATCAGCGCCTCGAACGTGGACCCCAGCAAGCCGTCGCGCGAGTGCCCGCCGGAGACATATTCACCGTGCCCCAGGCGGAGGGCTTTGCCCAGGTCCAGTTTGCGGGCAAGCACAGCGAGCTGGTCATTGCGGACGAGCGCGGAGCGCATCTTGGTCAGGTCGCCTTCGGGCATTTCGGGAAAGCGGTTGTAGACCCATGCGCCCACGATGAAATCGAGCACGGCATCGCCGAGGAATTCCAACCGTTCGTTGTCCTCGGTCGCGGCGGGGTCCTCGTTGACGTAGGACCGGTGCGTGAGGGCACGCGTCAGCAAAGATAAATTTGAAAAGGGCAGAGCCAGCCTCCGGCTTAGATGGGAAGCGGTCTCAACATCCTGCTCATACTGTTCGGGTCTCACAGGTACCTCCCCGGAACTCAGGGAGCATCAGTCCCCTCACCTGCGCAGGTGAGGAGTTGACGTTCCATCAGTTCCGAATGATTAAGCGGGCTGAATTTTATCCTGAATTACATCCAATGGCTATGACACAATCATATTTTAAGATACAATCCGCCCGTTCTTTTTGGAGGGAACCGTGACCGAGATAAGCAACGAGACAAGGTTTTTGCACGCAGTGGAAATGGGGTTGGGGGCATGGCAATGGGGCGACCGGGTGATGTGGCAGTATGGGTACAATTACAACGATGAGGATGTGCATCGCGCATTTGAAAATTCTGTGAATGACGGCATCCGCTTTGTGGATACGGCGGAGGCGTACGGTAACGGGAATTCCGAACGCCTGCTGGGGAAGTTCGTCAAGGAAACCGACCAGCCGATTTTGATCGCAACAAAGTTTTTCCCGTATCCCTGGAGATTCACAAAAGGGACGATACCGCGGGCGCTGAAGGCAAGCTTGAAACGCATGGGGGTCGAGAGCGTGGATCTGTACCAGATCCATTGGCCGTCTTTCACCATGAGCACCGATACTTCGATGGAGGGCATGACGGAATGTGTCAAAGAGGGCATGGCGCGCACGGTGGGGGTCTCGAACTTTGAGCAGACGCGCATGCTGGCGGCTTATTCGGCGCTGGCGAGACATAACATCCCGCTGGCTTCGAACCAGGTCCACTACAGCCTGTTGAACCGCAAGGTGGAAAAAGACGGGATACTGGCACGGTGCAAGGAACTCGGGATCCGCCTGATCGCATACAGTCCCATTGAAAAAGGTTTGCTTTCGGGAAAATACAGTGCGGAGAATCCACCCTCCGGCATGCGTTCAGGGATCTATCGAACCCTGCTCCCCAAGATCCAGCCGCTTCTCAAGTTGATGACGGAAATCGGGCAGGACCACGGCGGAAAATCCAACACGCAGGTGGCTTTGAACTGGACGATCTGCAAAGGCGCGCTCCCCATCCCGGGCGCAAAAAACGCCATACAGGCACAGCAGAACGCAGGCGCGCTCGGCTGGAGGTTGACCGACGCCGAAGTGGCGAGGCTCGATGAGGCAAGTGACCAGGTAGCAGGATAGATATCCAATCAGATAAAAAAACCACCGGACAAACCAATGTCCGGCGGTTTTTGATTACAGGGCAGGGTAAATCCGGACTATCGCATGAACATCGACCGGTCGAATTTATATCCCATCGCTTCGAGTTTTGGCGAGAACATGGGACGCAGGCCGGTGGGCTTGAACTGACCGACAGGTCTCCCTTCCGGGTCAGTCCCGGTCTGCTGGAACTGGAAGATGTCTGTGAGGGTGATGATCTCGCCTTCCATGCCGGCAACTTCGGTGATCTGGGTTACTTTGCGGGTGCCGTCGGGAAAACGTGTCAGGTATACGATCAGGTCGAGGGCGGAGGAGACCTGTTTGCGGATGGCTTGGACCGGCAGTTCGAATCCAGCCATCAAGGTCATGGTTTCGATGCGCGAAAGCGTGTCACGCGGGGAATTGGAATGGACCGTGGTCATCGAACCGTCATGTCCGGTATTCATGGCTTGCAACATATCGAGCGCTTCGCCGCCGCGAATTTCGCCGACAATAATGCGGTCAGGGCGCATGCGGAGTGCGTTCTTCACGAGGTCGCGGATGGTCACCTGTCCCTCTCCGTTGTAGTCGGGCGGACGCGCCTCCAGTGAAACCTTGTGGACCTGCGGCAACTGAAGTTCAACCGAATCTTCGATGGTTACAATCCGCTCGTGATCAGGGATCGCACGCGCAAGGATGTTCAGGAAAGTGGTTTTCCCGGAACTGGTATTCCCGGCAACAACGATATTTAAACGCGCCGCCACACAGACCGCCACAAAGTCAGACATGGTTTGTGTCAGAGCGCCCAAACCAATAAGGTGCTCAACGGTCAGTTTATCCTTCAGGAAGCGGCGGATGGACAGACACGACCCCTGCTGGGCGACCGGTGGAATGACCGCATTGATACGCGAACCATCCTTCAAGTGGGCATCGACCATCGGGTGCTTGTAATTCACGTAACGGCCGAAGGGGTTGATTATATGGTTAATTGTGAGGCGCAACTGAAGTTCACTTTCATACTTTGCGTCCGTGAGCAGGAGTTTCCCCTTGCGTTCGACAAAAACCTGATTCGGACCATTGACCATGATCTCACTGATCTCCGGGTCGTTCAGGAATTCGTCCATCCCTCCATAATTAGTGGCATAGGTATAGATCTCACCGAGGAATGTCTTTTCCCCATCCCCCAGATCTCCGTTGGCATTCTGGTAGGCTTGAAAGATCAGTTCCTTGAGCAATTCTTCATAGCGCTCGCCCAGCGGCGGCGTCTCCTCGATCAATGCCATCAGGTTCTTCAAAACCCTGGGGCGTAATAATTCGGGATCGGTAATCCCTGGAACTCTGGGGGTATTTTGTTTTTTTGCCAAGTTATCCTCCCGATATGAAATACTTCTGAATTTTGAAACAAAAAGCAGGCAGATACGATGAGACCGTATCTGCCTACTTTTGACACACTAGCGCATCAAACCGATCTTCGGCTGGCTTTGCGCCTGATCGCCCGCGTTGTAATACAGGTTGACAGATGCATTGCCATTCAATTTCACAGTATAGGCAATGATCTGCGCACTGTAAGAAGTCGGGTCACTCGTACCGTTTATCGTCACATTGCAGTACGGGGCAAAGATGGTGCCCACATAACTGTTCAAACCATTGCCGTTGATATTGCAGTTCTCTGGAGTACCTTCGAAGTCCGAGTCGACAATGATCAAATATCCGGCATAGGGTCCGGTTGCAGGGGCGTCAAGGTCTATCTCACCGCCCGTGATATCGAACTTGTAGCCGTCACGAATAAAAATCGTTACATCCTGGCCGGTCAGGTGAAGTTGCTGGTCGTTTAATTTGACCATGTCATTTATACAATAAACCCCGGGCTCCATGAATACTTCATCTTCAACATCGTTACCCTTGGGAGGAAATTCATTCCACCTTCCGGGCGTTACGATGGTCACGGTGCCATTTGCATTTGGATGATAGGTGCCTGCAGGAGACGTACATTCATCCGGGACATCGGGCATTTCCGGCGGGAAGGGATAGGGTTCATTACCATAGGAGGGTTCAGGGGCGGTGACACTCGCGGAACATACCTCTGAACTGCTCTCAAGGTCGATATTACCGGTACCCGCGGAACCGATCGTGCCATCCGTGATGGTCACGGTTGGGCAACCGGTCAGGTTCATGCCGCAACCGTCTCCACCAGAGTTGACAAATGCCCCGCCGCCAATGAGATTGATCACACCGTCGCCGCCGCCGCTGGTGCCCAGAACGATATTGCCATCCGCGCCGCCGCCGGAGCACGGATTGGGATTGAGTGCAACGATCAAATTCCCATCATAGTTGGGACCGCGTTTTACCGCGTAGGTCACCGCTTGAACAATATTATGGGTCTGATTGATGCCGATCACGCGGGCAAAGTATGTGTTTAAATACGAATTGATGATCACCTGAACGTAACTGGAATTGCCGGCGTACGGTCCGCAACTGGACTCTTCCTCACTGCACCGGTACACTTCCACCGTATTGCCGACAAGATCGTTATTGTAACCATTGTCCAGGGCGCGATCCAATGCGTCAAGTTTCCACTCAATGGTTCCATCCACTACATCGGTTTTTCCATCGACAAGCGACAAGGCTCCTGCCAGGGCGGCGGTGTCCGCCGCGTTCTGCGCGTGCCTGCGATCAGAAAATTTCGCACTGCCATCGATTGCCAGTCCGCCAATGGCGAACAGACCAATGGCCGCTATCGTGATAATAATCAATGCCTGTCCATGCTCAGATAATTTTTTTTGTCTCATTTCTTCTCCTTCCATTGACCAAATCGTTTATGGGGTAAGTTTGATTATGCCCAGGATTGTCCGGTAACTCGATGCCGTAAAAGGCCTTTCAGTAATTGGGACAAGTTTCACCATCGGGCGATATTGGGCGGTAACTTCAACTAGCACACGGTCCCCGGTGGTAACGCCCGCATTCACAACATCCACATCCTCTCCAGACGTTGCATCGCAATACAGCGGCGGAGAAAATTCTGCTCCGGGACCATGGTCATATTTGATGGTCACCGTAAGATCAGATGGGCGCATGAGAAATGCCGAACTGATCGCCACTTCCCTGATCCCATGGCAATGGTTGTATTTTGAAAACCCATAATCATCGATCCCAACCGCAGAGGCGTAACGGACAGCGTCCCGGCTGGCGCCTGTTACAGCCGAATAGATAAAAATCATACGCCCAACCTCAAGTATCCCGACAAGAATAACTAGAAGGATGGGTAAAACAATTGCAAATTCAACGATCGCCTGACCGCGCAAGACCCGGAGGACATTGTTTTTTGACAAAAGACTTTTCTTCATTCTCAATTCATCCTGTAATCCATTTCCGCAAAAATTAAAAAGAAACCGACCCAAATAGAGGGGTCGGTTTCGCTATTGCTCGCCAGAGACTACGCCCAAAGGGGTTTGCGACCAGATTTCGTCTCGGGGTCTTCGCATCCCAATCAACAATCCTGGTTTCAATTCAGCATTGAAACAACAAAGATTTCATGAAATTTTCAAAGGCAAGACGAGGTTTGTCTGCATAAGTTACAACGCCATCAAGGTACCCAGGGGCAGGGATCCATCCATATCCGGACAAACACCCTTCATTTTGCAGATAAACCAGCATATATGGGGGTGGTGGTTGTAACCTTTTTATCCGCAAAGAATCCATCAACCTTGCATTTTCATTGCCAATTGGGTCATTTCGATGGACGCCTGCTTCATGACCATGGTGGCGGTATCCGTGGGAAATTTTATACTGATCGGCGTATTTTGGTTGTTGGCGAGGCTAAAGTTTCCCATCATGTAAGGCATCATCAATTTGATCTCCAGTCCGATGATCTTTTCAGCCTCCGACTTTGTGAGTCCTTCCAACCCAACTGCACGGTTCAAAATCGGGAATACACGATTGGTCTGAATTCCCTGAGCGCTCAAATAATGCCAGAGTTTTTTGGTAAGGTTGACCGTACCCAGGTCTGTGCTCAGAACCAGCACAATCAGGTCAGCCTGCTGGATAACCGGCAGACTGATCTTCGAAAGCGACCTCCCCAGATCGATCAATGTGTAATCGTACGTTTTTCGCAGGGACGACACGATCTGGGGAATGCGGTTCACCTGCAAGTTGAGGGCTGTTTCCGGGTCAGGTGCGCCCGGCAATAGATGAAACAACCAGTGAGGCGGAACGATCAGGTGCGATTTCAGATAACCTGACGCTATTGCATCCTCTGACTGTTCCGCAAGAGTTACCAGATTCACTCCGCTTTCCGAAGAGCCCACCAACGGCGCGATCGATCCCATCGGCAGAACCAGATCGGCCACCGCCACCGTGGAAGTGGGCAAATGGGTTGCCATGTTCATTCCGATATTGGCACACAAGGAAGATGTTCCCGTCCCGCCTTTGGCACTGAGAAAGACGAACAAAAATCCCTGCTCACGATGTTTGCGCAGGCGTTTTCCCTCCGCCAGCAGGCGCGGGATCGAATCCACCAGGGTCATCATCACCATACCGGATTTGATATAGTATTCCGCACAACCAGCCTGAAGACAGGCTTGCATCTCATCAGGATCGGAATGACCGCTCAAAACAACGCAGGGCACATCCGCGATCTGAGGGATTCCCTGCAACCCCTCCACCAACTCCAAAGCACCCATATCGGGCAGCTTGGGATCAAAAATGACAATTTTCGGAAGCTCCTCCGAAACCATCCGAATTCCATCCCTGCCGGTAGCCGCCTGTCGCACAAGATAATTCTTCTTTTGAAGAAGTTGTGACAGGAAATTCCGGTTTGCCTCGTCGGCATCTATCACCAAAACAGTTAAAAGCGTCATGATAATATGTATCCTTCCAACAGGATCAGGGTCTTCCAACCACAACCCATCTCTTTTCGGAGTCCTGCTCAGCCAAAATGACCGCAAGACACGGTAAATTCGAATCCATCTTCTGCAGTTCGGCAGGGGTCAATTCCCGGATCGACTCGACCTGATAAGACAACCTGTCGTTATTGCTCATCAGAAGTTCAAGGACATCATCCCGGTTTAAGGTGCGTATGGCCGCCTCCAATTGACGGCTCCAGGGGATCGCCACCCATCGGCAGACCTCAGTTCCCTCCAGCCATTCAGGTCCGCGCGGGTTCCAGTCGCCATCCTTCAAAGTACCTTTCCCCAAATTAAAGTTCAAGCCGCCCGGAAGACTGATGGTTATGGGATACGGCAAAGTAGAAACTTCAGTAACATCAGGCTCGGGAAGGGATTTTTGATAAGCGTTGTACATCAAAGTCAAAGCCATGACCGCCATGATCGCACCGATGAAAGCAATTACGTAATAGATATACCTTCTATAAGGCCGCAGGGCATTCTCAACTGACCTGATGCGATCATCCAGCGTATTTTCAGTTTTGGCTTCAACCTCTACAAACACATCCTCTTCGCCGCCAAGTGTGACCTTACGCACCTCGCTGAAATCTTCAGGCTTCTCATCCATTGACCGCGGGCTAAAAGCCTGCTTTTTTAGTTCGTCAACATTCGCCCTGATCTCAGGTTCCACCGGCGGCGGGACCTGCGCTGGAATCCCCGGCTCATTTTCAACATCTTCGATTTCATCGGTTTCCAACAACTTGATCAAATCATCGATCTGCTCCGCATACTCGCCGGTTTCCCTGCCATCAGACTCAACATTCGCGGGAGTAACCGCAACCGGCGAATCCACCTCTGCCGCACCTGGGGGCGACTCATTGGGCGTTTCCTGGTTGGACGTTCCCTTGACAAGCCGATTCCACCATTTCGGTTTCTTTTCGGTTTTTGTCGAATCCTCCTCGATCAGTGAATGACGAACATCGGCAAGGATATCATCCATGGATTCGTCTTTCAGCGGATTCGGGTCATCGTTACCCGCTGCTTCAGCGACGTCATCCCCAGGTTTCTCATCGTTTGGATCGTCTGTGGCAACACCTTGTTCGTCCAGACCGGCATCAGCCGCATCGGACTTCGGGTCAGCCTGATCCGCTTCGAACAAAGTTTCCTTCACTTCATCGGATTCCTGCCCGGTTTTCTGGATGTTTTTCTTTTCCTGGTTTTTCTTTGTCATGATCGTTTCACTCATTAATCAAGGTAAATTCGTGGGCAATGCCGGCATGTCAAATTTAAATACCACCGATATATCGCCCCGTTCGGGCAATGTAAAGGATTCACTGCGATAAAGCCCCGGCAGGTTTACGTCAACCCTCAGACCCGGCGTATATCCGGACAGATCGAATATCGCAATACCGTTTTGGGTCCTTTGTGTAAGCTTCCTGTTATCAGACGTATTAACATTTACCGTCATCGCGTCGATGGCCTCTCCGGCATCAGGCATCCCGTTCCGGTTCCGGTCGAGATACACATTAACGATGACCCTCGCGCTCGAAACATAAACAGTGGGCGTCGGTATCGGTGTCCGTGTTGGCACGATTGTCGGCATGGCGGCTGAGGAAATGGCGTCAGCAGGCTGGTAAAGATAATAGTCGAAAGAGTTCAAATTATCCATGAAGCCTTCCACATAATCGCGCCCGCCTCGACAGGTCAATTCCTTTCCCAAGTTCTCCCATGTGACCGGCAGGTCCTTTCCCTTTACGGTATCAAAAGCATCATAGAAACAACTGACGCCGCCATGATAAGTAGCCAGGGTAAATCTCCACAGATCCTCATACGTTGCATCTGCGATCTTCGTCCCCAGAATGGCGCCGACCTGACGGCAGTTTGCCTTGAGGAGTTCGGACACCACATCAACACTCATCCTTGCTTTATCAAGGTCGACACCGTAAGGGCAGTTCGGGCAGGTGGCATCCACGAGGCTCACAGCCGCCCCACGGATCAATTTTTGCTGGTCAGCTCCCCAAGCCAGGTATGCCCTGGAGCAATCAGGGAATATTTTCGAGCAGGCTTGCTGGTAGAACTGGTAATCATTTCGTAAAAGAATATCCATGCCCAACTGATTGACCTGCCCCAAGCCAAACTCATCCAGATAAAACCGGGAATTTCCGGGCCAGAATTGAGATTCAAACCCAAGCAGGGTTTTTAGAATTTTGGGCGGAATTCCCCGGTCTTTACTGGCAAGCCATATATGGTCATCGTATTGGTTTTGCCACTCGATTATCTCGCTGGAGGCTTTTTCCAATCCACAGGCTGTGGGCCAGTTCAGCCCAGTGCTTAGACCACCGTAAGGGCAGTCGGATGTATCGACAACCCCGTTCAGGATCAACTGGGTGGCAAGCGTATGGTACGTTTTCTTTGTATTAAGTTGAAATGGGAACTGAACAAAATTATCCCATTTCGCATTTTCCAGATCTCCTATCCTCCATATGGCGGAACATGAATCGCTAAAATTCGTGAACTGGTTCACCGAATCGATATACACCAGATAGCCATCCTGGCTTGGGATAACGCTGACGGAGGCAATAACCTCGTCACTGCTTTGACCGGTATCGGAGTAAGCCCGGAACACAAACCTGGAGCTTGATTTCAAATAAAGCAGACACGGGAATGCAGTACAGACGAATTCTTCCGAATTCACATATCCGTTGATCACAATGGAGTTGGAACGGGAGGTTGAACCGAAAGCCGTCAGCAGAACATAGGGCTGTTTTACAACTCCGCCGGGCGCCTGGATAAAAGCGTAAAGGTTTTTGGGGGAATTAGGCGAGGGCGTGGAAGATGCGGCGAAAGGGGAACCAACAGTGGTTGAGGAAGGAAGCGGGATAGTCGTCAGGGTTAGCGTCGGTGATGCCGTTGATCCGCCTTGTGCGAACAGCACGTCGAAATTTTGTTCCGGGATCGTCGATGCCCGAACGACCAATATCCCTATTAAACCCGAAATACCAACCCCAAGCAAGAGTCCAATGATGAGTAAGGGGTGGTTTCTTCTCCTGTACATTTTGTTTACCTGCCCGATGTAACGCGCTTCCATGTGGCTGACGGCACAGCGGGCGGAATGGCTTTATGCGATTCGTCGCTGAGGGCATAAGCCATCTTCTCGAGTGCCAGACAGATCGGCAGATCGGGATTAGTCAAAATGAACGGTTCACCGAAATTCAACGCACGGTTGACTTCACCGGCCTCGTAGGGCAATACAAAATTGACGGGGCGCTTTAGAACCTTTTCAAGTTGGGCTTGCTTTATGGCAGGGTTGGATGAGTTGTTATTTAGGACGAGGGTCACCTTTTCAGGCGGGATGCCCAGCCTGTCATAGATTTCAAGGGCACTCATGGTGGTCCGCAGTGAGGCCATTTCAGGCGCCATGATAAGCAGAATCGAAGTGGACAGGCTCAACATTTGAATGGTCATATCCGAAAAATCATGAGGGGTGTCCACAAGGATAAAGTCGTTTTGAGTTCTCAATTTTTCAACAAATATCCTCAGGGGCTCGTTGGCAAATGTATCTGCCGCTATCGGGAACCTGGGCGAGGCAATGTACCGCACGCCGCTTTTGTGGGAGCACATCATTTCGTCGATAAGTGAATCATCAATATTTTCCGGGGGTACACCGACAAGGTTTTCCCATGTTGCGGCAGGTCTTGCATCCAGCATCAGGGCAACCTGTCCGGCAGTTAGAACGCCGTCGACAAACAGGGTTTTCTTGCCCCAGAGTTTCTGGAAAGCAAGCCCTAAATTGATAACAACACTGGAACAGCCCAACCCGCCCCGCAGGCTGTGAACCGTAAGCATGGCTCCGTCTGTTTTGGTTTCTTGCCGGGCATGTTGGCTCACCTTGCCGCGGCGGGCAAGGATTCCCATACGGGCAACCAATTCCTCCGGTTGGAATGGTTTCACCAGGTAATCGTCAGCGCCCATTTCAAATGCTTTGAGTTTTTCACTCAATTCATCCTTTACGGTAATGACGATCACAGGGATATGTGAAAATTTTGGGTCACGCTTTAATCTCTCAAGAATCTCAAAACCATCCATCTCGGGAAGTTTCAGGTCAACGATGATCAACTCCGGGTCAAAAGTCGAAATCTTGGACAGACCTTCACTCCCCGACTGGGCGTACTCAAGAACGTAGTCCGCTTCCTTCAGGGTTTTTCGTATTAATTTGAAGTAAAACTGTTCATCATCAATAAGTAATACCCGCATTTGCAACTCCTGCTATTTAATCTCTTGAATTGGTTGTAATCGATCACCGTTCATCATTTGGATAAATATCCCATCGCGCTTCTTCGGAATTCTTCCGCGGCCATCTGTATCATGTCAATTATATGCTTAATTTCGCCTGAACCGTTGTCTATTTGCTTTTCAAGTTTACCGGCATACTCAGATAACCGCACAGCACCCAGATTGGCGGAAACACCTTTTAGGTTATGGGCGGTCCGCGAGAGCAACCCAGGATCGTTTTTCAGATGACAGGCATCGATGGTTTCAAGTCTTCCGGGAAGTTCACGCACAAAATCCTCGAGCAATTCTTTATATGTCTCCTCGTTCCCACCCACCCTTTGCAATCCGGTCTCGAAACTAAAGCCGGGCATGTTTCCGTTCAATTCCGGTTTTTTTTCTCTAGATGCCCTATTATCCTTGTGACTATATCTTAATATTTGACGGAGATGTTCCAAATCGAACGGTTTTGATATGTAATTGTCGATCCCAGCATCAAACAACTCCTGCCCTCTCTCCGGGAGAAAACTGGCAGTTAATGCGACAATGAAAGTGCGCTTCCTGCCATTCTCCCACTCACGTATCCGGCGGCTGGCAACAATGCCGTCCAAAACCGGCATTTGCAGATCCATCAAAATCACATCAAATTCATGGTTCGTTGCCTGTTCATAAGCCTCCACCCCATTCGAAGCGATAACCACCTCATGCCCTTCCCGGCTCAGGATCAAATGCATCATCCGCTGGTTTAACGCATCATCGTCCGCCACAAGGATCTTTAACCGCGCACCCTGATCATTCTCCAACTCATTGACCGCAGTCACGTTCACAATAAGAGTCTCTCCTTTTTATTCAGTCGGGCATCGTTCATCACGATCCCAGGTACTCAGTCCAGTGCCAGCCTTGGATTTGTACCTACAACCTTATCCCGTGTCAAGCACATGACGATATATAAAACCAGAAGTTACTTGCCATGAGCCGAAGCGGAAACAGCACGAAGAATACAATTCCCCATTGAATTCAAAATGCCCGCCGAAGTCGGCGGGCATTACAGTGCAAGGATTATTCCTTCATTTTCGGTTTGATGAAGATCATGAACGCATACCCGAGACCGGAAAGGGCAAAAAGTGCGATTGGCGCCCATACGTTTGCACGGATCACCTTGCTGACTTCCATGGTTCCTAAAATCGATAGTGCAAACCCAATCACCGAAATGACAAGCATGGCAATTCCCAATCCCTTTTGCGCCGCCGGGTCAGCAACATCTTTTGCAAACCAGAGCACCAATCCAAAGGCAAAGGTTGAAAAACCAAAAAAACGGGCGGCAAAGATCGTGGTGATATATTGCTCTGTGGTACCGAACAACGGGAGCACCCGGTCAGGGACGATCAAAAACCCGAGCCCAAAAATCACGGCAACGACGGCAGATAATACAAACAAGACTTTGTAACTCATGATATTCTCCTTTTGTTTTGATTTGGATTTTATGAAATTACTATACAACAATTTTGGCTCAATTGGAAGTGCCATTAATAACATGACTTTCATTTACTTAACAGCCGGGACTCTTTGATCGATATGAATCCATCCAACGGGCAACCGCGCGTCTTTTCTGGACCCGAACCTGCCCGCTATTCTTGAAACCTTTTCCCATGCTGACACCTTCCACACGTTCAAGCCTGACCTGGCACGATGGGAACGGTGAGTCGTTATCAAGCCGGAGCACAGGTGATGGTGTGTTACACCCTCCAACCCGGTTGAATCCGCCCATGAAAGATAGAATGCCGCAAGGATAAGTCTGTGCTATAATGCCGCCATCATGAAATGTGGACAAAACTTCGCCAATAATAACAACAACGATAATGACGATCTGACGTATCGTTGGGCGAAGCCTTGGTAGTTGACAAATAAGAATAAGTCAAACCAAATCGCCCGACGCAAACGCGAAGGGCGATTTTTTATATCAAATACCAACTGTCACACCTGCACCCACCGCAGGTGCGGTGTTGCGAGGAACTCAAAGGGCGACGAAGCAATCTCCGCTATTGTAAGGAGATTGCTTCGGGATTTCGATGCTGACGCATCTCAACCCTCGCAATGACATAATTCAATCGGAGGCAACCATGTACAGAACACACACTTGCGGAGAACTACGAGCCAGCCATGCTGGGCAGACCGTCATGCTTTCAGGCTGGGTAAATCGACGCCGCGACCACGGCGGGGTGGCTTTTTTTGATCTGCGTGACCGCGCAGGGATCGCTCAAATCACCATCAATCCTGATCTTCCCAAAGAATTGCTCGACATGGTTGCCGGTGTTCGCAATGAGTGGGTCTTGCAGATCGAGGGCGTTGTGCAGAAACGCCCCGAGGGGATGGCAAATCCCAAAATGGCGACGGGCGAAGTGGAGGTTATCGCCAGGAATGTGACCGTCCTTAACCCGTCCAAAACGCCGCCGTTCATGGTCAACACGGACAACGACCTGCCCGACGAGAACATGCGCTTGAAATATCGCTACATTGACCTGCGCCGTGAACGCCTGACCAAAAACATGGTCCTGCGCCACAAGGTCATCAAGTTCATGCGGGATTATCTCGATAAACAGGGATTTATCGAAATTGAGACACCCATCATGTTCAAAGCGACTCCTGAAGGTGCGCGCGACTATCTTGTGCCTTCCCGCATCTATCCGGGACAGTTCTATGCTTTGCCCCAGTCTCCCCAGCAATTGAAGCAATTGCTGATGGTGGCAGGCATGGACAAGTACTTCCAGATCGCACGTTGTTTCCGTGATGAAGACCTGCGCGGCGACCGTCAACCCGAGTTCACGCAACTTGACCTTGAGATGTCCTATGTGCATCGTGACGATGTGCTGGCGCTGGTCGAAGGCTTGTTCACGGAAATGATCCCTGCCGTGGCGCCGCACAAGAAATTGCTTTCGTCACCGTGGAAGAAGATTCCGTATCTCGAAGCATTGGACAAATACGGAACCGACAAACCTGACCTGCGCTTTGGCATGGAATTGATCGACGTCAGCGATGTGTTTGCAAAGAGCGAATTCAAAGTCTTTCAATCTGCGTTGGCAGGCGGCGGCGTCATCAAATGTATCGTCGCGCCGAAGTCAGCAGACATGTCCCGCAAGGAGTTGGATGCACTCACGGAAGTGGCGAAGTCGTTTGGGGCGAAGGGCATGCCCTATTTGGCGGTGACAGGCGAAGGCGTGAAAGGAAGCGTGGCAAAGTTTGTAAGTGAGGCAGAGATCGAGGCGTTGAAATCCAGATTGGGGGCAGGAGTCGGCGATCTCATCGTCTTCGCAACCGACACGAAAGCCATCGCAAACAAAACGCTCGGCGGGTTGCGTCTGTGGTTCCGTGATAAATTGGATTTGGCAGATAAGGACATGATGGCGTTCGCATGGATTTTGGACTTCCCGTTCTTTGCGTACAACGAAGAAGAAAAGAAATGGGAGTCGGAACATCACCCGTTCACGATGCCGAAGTTGAGCGACCTGGACAAGTTCGATACTGACCC
>JBFYRY010000005.1:0-37069 GCA_041302025.1 Chloroflexota bacterium
TGCGGGTGTAGTTCAGTGGTAGAACGCATGCTTCCCAAGCATGATATCGTGGGTTCGAGTCCCATCACCCGCTCTGATGTCGAGGAGAGACTCCCTCGGCATTTTCGTTTAGTTTTCATTTTGTAAGGTGACTGTCATGTGGTCGCCGGATGGTAAAAATTAGAATTGGGTCTGGAGGCTTAGCGGCTAATGATGCCAATGGAAGATAAAGGTACGATCCTGTATGTGGAAGATAATCCGGACAATCGGATGCTTGTGCGGCGTATTTTGCTTTCAGAAGATTACTCGCTGATCGAGGCAAAGAACGCCGGAGAGGCACTTGATGTATTAAAGACCGCCAAGCCCGATCTGATCCTGATGGACATTAACATGCCGGACATGGATGGGTACACCCTTACGGCAAAGATCAAGACAACACCCGGCTTCGAAAGGATTCCCATCCTTGCCCTGACCGCAAACGTGATGCGCGGCGACCGTGAGAAGACCCTGGAAGCAGGCTGTGACGGTTATATTCAAAAGCCGCTTGATATCGATCAACTACTCAAGGAAATCGAGCGATTCCTTGCAAGGAGCAAAAATGTCTGACAATGTGATGGACACCCAACCGATCAAGAAGCCCAATATTCCCAAGGATGCCACGGTCCTGGTTGTGGAGGACAATGTTGCGAACTTTGTTTTGATCGCCCGCATGCTTGGCTATCTTGGGATTCACTGCGAGTGGAAAACATCGGGATACGAAGTGGTCGAATACGCTGACACGCTTCAGCGCCTTGACCTGATTCTTATGGACATCCGCCTGCCTTATGAAGATGGGTATGGGGCACTGAAAAAAATCCGTGCATCTGAAAAGCTGAAATCGATTCCTATCATTGCCGTTACAGCCGAAGCCAGCACAGACCAGATGAACAAGGCGAAGAATTCGGGGTTTGATGGTTTTCTTGGAAAGCCGCTCGACCCAGACAAGTTCCCCGACCAGATCCGCCGCATCCTTAGCGGTGAGCCGGTGTGGGAGTTCAGTTAACCTTTTACGCACGCACCCCATCAAACAGCATGAGTACATCCCCAGCGAACGGAATGCCTTTCTTTGTAACAGTATTCTTTACTGTGAGCGGGAACCGCCTGCAACTCACACAGTTCTCCGACCCGCAGAGCAGGGATCTGCAGACAACCGTCCCTCGCGGTGTTGAACTTTCCCTTCAGGAAATGGAATCGTATCTAAAGGACGGCAATATCCGCATTGACCTGGGAGATTCGTCGACCATTCCCCCACCCTTGCTTGCCTACCCAAAGCAACTGGGATGCGAGACGGCCGCGTATGTACCAATTCTTCAAGAAGGGCGACTGCGCGGTCTTGTGTTAATTGGTGCCCGCGCGGGACAACACCTGAGCGAGGATGTGGTCAATGCGTTTGCCCGTACCATCCGCCTGACGGCTACGTCGCTCTCGAAAGTTGAATCGCCAACCCAGCCTCTCGATAACCGCCAGGTGATCGAGATTAAAGCCCTGAATACCCTCGCCGCAAACGCCGCGACAATTAGTGATCTGAAGGGTTTTTATAAGTCCGTGCATGAACAGGTACGCTCGGTGGTGGGAGATCACGGATTCATTATCGCACTGTACGAGCAAAAGACAAACACCATCAACGTCCCCTACCTTTATGAGGACGGCAGTTTCTCTTCGATCGATGCCTTCCCGTTGGGAGAGGGATTGACTTCGATCCTGCTCCGCACGCGCGAACCGCTTATGATCCTGGATGACACCGAAAGACGCGCTGCGGCGATGGGCGCAAAAATAACGGGAAAGTCAGCCAAATCATGGCTGGGGGTGCCCATGATCACGCGCGGCGAGGCGGTAGGCGCAGTCATTATTCAAGACCTTGAAAATGAACACAGTTTCGACAACGATGATCTGCGCTTCATAACCGCAGTGGCAAACCAGATCGCCGGGACGATCCATAACGTGGTGATTGTTGACGAGGCAAGAAGGACAGCCCTGCAATTCGAGACAGCCGCACAGATCTCCCGTGATATCAGCAGTTCACTCGATCTGGATGAACTCCTGAAAAAAGGCGTGGAACTGATACGCTCCCGTTTTGACTTCTATCATGCGGCGGTCTTTCTTAAGGACACGTCCGGCGAATTCGTTGTGATACGTGAAGCCACAGGGGATGCTGGGGCACAGATGAAACGCACCGGACACAAACTCGGGGTGGGATCCAAATCCATTGTGGGCTTCGTTGCCGGAAATGGGGAAGCGCTTGTTGTCAATGATACGACGAGGGATGTCACATATTATCCAAATCCTTTGTTGCCTGAAACCCGTGGAGAAGCGGCAATTCCATTGAAACTCGCGGACCGCATTGTAGGGGTATTGGATGTGCAAAGCAAGGAGCCTTATGCCTTTGCCGAAGACAGTCTTCGCACGCTCCAGATCCTTGCCGATCAACTGGCGATCGCGGTCGTCAATACCGAATTGTTCGCCGAGACCCAGGAACACCTCGCACAACACCGCCTATTACACCACATCACCACAACAGCCGCATCCGGCACCACACTGAACGAAGCCTTGCAGTCTGCTGTGAACGGATTACAGGTAACGCTTGGCGGGGACCGTGTAGCGATATTGCTTGCCGACCGCGATAAAACAGTCCTTGAGGTGAAAGCCGCGGTGGGGTACGCCGACACTGTGTTCAACCTGCAAATCCCCATTGGCAGCGGCATTACAGGCTGGTCTGCCGCACACCGCCGGACTCTTCGAGTGGGTAATGTTCACCAGGATACCCGTTACATTGAAGGCAGTTCCAACACGCAGTCCGAGATGGCCATACCGTTGGTATACCGGAGTGAAGTGCTGGGCGTCCTCAATCTCGAAAGCGAACAAGCTTTCGCGTACGCAGAAAACGATGAGGAACTGCTTGGGACACTGGGCGGCAGTCTCGCCGCGATCATTGCGAATGCCAGGTTGCTGGAACAGATTCGGGCGCAGGCCGAACGTGAACGAGTCCTGTTCGAGATTACAGACAAGATCCGCCGAACCACCGACATGCAAACCATCCTTACAACAACTGTCAGCGAACTGACAAGAGTAACCGGTGCAAGCAGGGTTCATGTGAAAATCAACCCAAAGGTTGAAGAACCAAAAGCGAGGGCAGGCGATGAAACAGTTTAGCGAAGCACTGCTGAAGCGCGCCGGCGGGTGGTATATCATTATTGTGATTGCCGTCAGCCAGATCATTGGGTTACTGGGTGCAATCCCGGGATTGGTATCTCTCCAGTTAAATGTTGAACTCGGAGAAGATATTACATCATTGTTTTCCCGCCTCCTTCCCGCCCTATTGATCATCAGTCAGGGCATTCAGATTGGGGCAGGCTGGAGAATCACATCCACTGCAAGAAAACGGCTGGATGAATGGAAACGGGGCAGTCTAAAACCTGACACAGTTAAAGAATCCACTGCCTGGAAGGAATTGACGAGCTTCACATCCCGATACGGCGTCATTGCATTTCTCGTCTATTTCTTCATAATGGTACTGCCGCCGGTCGTTATCACATTTCTGAGCGGGGATGTCATGTCGTCGGTCTTCCAACCAAAATCGATTGGTGCACCTGCGCCCATTTACATCCTGCTTGGCGGACTTGCATCCATATTGGGCGCAACTGTTCTCAGTCTTTTGATTGTGGACCGTCTCACCATCCAACCGAGGTTGATACTGCTTCCGAAGAGTTTTGAGACCCAGCTTCAAGGCCGCGTTGGCGTACTTCTCGGGGTCAAATTCCAGATTTTGATGCTTGGACTTATCGTCATCGTCCTGGCGCTCGTTGCTCCAATCGGTTTCCAGCAAACAATCCGCATCCTGTATGCCGAGGTCAGTTCGATCCAGATCTTCAGCGATTTGCAGTTCCAATCCATCCTTCTAAGCGTGCTGACCCTCGTCCTTGGCGCCAGTTTTGCCTATTTCGCGACCCGATCCATTTCAGACCCGCTTAAGGAATTGATCGAAACCTTCCAAAAGATCGAAGAGGGAGACCTGAAACAGCGCGTCCCGGTCACAGCAACGGATGAACTTGCCACAGTCGCAATGCACTTCAATCGCATGGTGGCACGGCTCGACAACCTGCAATCCACGCTGGAACAGCAGGTAAAGGAACGGACAAAACTACTGACCGCCACCAATGAAGTCGGAAGAGTTGCGTCATCCATCCTTGACCCCGATAAACTTCTCAACAATGTTGCGAACCTGATCACCGAACAATTCAATTATTACTACGCCGCCATCTACCTGCTGGACCCAAGCGGAAAATGGGCGGAATTACGGGAAGCCACCGGACAAGCCGGTAGTGTCTTAAAACAAAATCGTCACCGTCTCGAAACCACAGGCAGGAGCATGGTGGCGACCTGTATCCGCGAAAGAATGCCGCGTATCGCCCAGAATACTGCGGAGGAGAAACAAAGGTTTGAAAATCCCCTCCTTCCATATACACGCTCCGAGATCGCCCTGCCTTTGATCGTCGGTGATCGTGTCCTTGGCGCGTTGGATGTCCAATCCACAAAATCTTCGGACTTCGAGTTGGATGTCATCGAAACCATGCTGAATATGGCAAGCCAGGTTGCAGTTGCACTTGAGAACGCACGCCTCTTTCAGGAAGCGCAACAGAGCATCAATGAATTGCGCTCGATCCAAAAACAATATCTGCTCGAAGGCTGGACCGGCATAAGGTCATACAACAAGGAACTGGAATACAGCATTGGAGATCCCGGCGAAACTTCGAACCAGGTGATGGAAAGTTCCATCAACCTGCGCGACCAAATCCTGGGACAGATCACCCTCGACGGGGTCGAAAAATGGACACCGGAACAGCAAAGTCTGGTCGATGCCGTCAGCGCGCAAGCCGCCATAGCGCTGGAAAATGCGCGCCTCGTTGCTGAAAGCCGCCAGATTGCCATGAGGGAACGTACAATGGCGGAGATCAACTCAAAGATCTGGTCTTCTGCATCCATCGATGGCATTCTGCAAACGGTGGTTAGGGAATTGGGCAGGCGTTTGGGCGCATCCAATGCCTCGATTGAATTGAGTCTGGATGATGAACATGACAAATCCTAAAAACCAAATCCCGGAACAGGCTGACGGGGCGCCATTCCATTATGACCGTTGGCGAGCCATATTTCTTGCCAGGGTTTTATGGGCGGCATGCGGCTTTGGCATAATGTTGATTATTGTTAATCTCCCGACATTTAGAAATGCCGAATTGCTGGCATTCTCTGTGATCTATACGGCATTGCTGGTTGTCACCTTTGCCCCCCTGCCGTATTCGGTAAAAGCCGGGACATTGATCCTGAGCGGCTACCTTGTCGGCACGTATACCCTTTTACAGTTTGGTCCCTGGTCGGGCATATCGATCTACTTCCTGTCCATCACACTATTTGCAGCGTTACTGTTCGACAAGCGGGTGGACCGTTGGGTATTTGCCATAAGCCTGATAACCATCATTGCTACTGGCATGCTCAATGTTCTTGGATACATTACCCTATCCTCGGCGGAAGTACCCCAAACAGACGCCTTGGACTGGGCAACTTATATAACAGATTTTGTTGTATTTGCCATTGTGTTGGCTTTGGCGATCGATATGTTCAAAACGGAGTTCAGGAAAGTAGCAGAACAATTCCAATCTACGATTGGTTCCCTTTCAAAAGACCGGAGCGAACTCGAGAAACGGGTCGAAGAACGCACTGCCGGGCTGATCAAAAAGACCGATCAGTTGCGGGCCGCTTCTTATATTGCCCGTCAAACTGCGGAGATACAGAACCTCGACACAATTCTCAAAGTCGTCACCGGACTTATAACGGATCAATTCAACTTCTACCATGCCGGGATTTTCCTGATGAACGAAACAGGAGATGAAGTGATACTGGTATCGGCGTCATCTGAAGGCGGTAGGAAGATGGTCGAAAAGGGACATTCCCTCAAAGTCGGCTCACAAGGGATCGTGGGGTATGTTGCCGCGCAAAAAAAACCGCGCATCGCCCTGGACGTTGGGGCTGATGCCGTTTTCTTCAACAACCCCGACCTTCCAAACACTCGCTCCGAGGTTGCACTGCCCATGTTGATCCGTGAAAGAGTGCTCGGCATCCTCGATATTCAATCGGATCAGCCGCAGGCGTTCAGCGTAGACGATATCGATGTTCTGCAAACACTTGCCGATCAGGTCGCGGTCGCCATCGAAAACACGCGTCTACTGGAAGAGTCTCAGACGGCACTCATGCAGGTCGAAGCGCTGACAACTCTCCGCACGCGTGAAGCGTGGAGTCAAAAAGCGCAGGAAAACAGTTATTCGTACACGTACACCCCGCTTGGGATCCGAATCGGCAAGGCATCCGAAGAAGGGTCTGATCGGGCATTGAAAATCCCCATTACCCTGCGTGGACAGAAGATCGGTGCGATCATGGTTGCACGAAAAGACGACACACCCTGGAGTGAAATAGACAGGGATCTGATCGATGAAGTGGCATACCAAACCGGGCTGGCTGTGGATAACCTGCGTCTGGTGGAGGATGCCACACAACGCGCCAAACAGGAGCAGACGGTAGGCGAATTGGCGGCGCGTTTCAGCCAGTCGATGGATATTGACACCCTTCTGCAAACCGCCGCCCGCGAACTGGGACAGGTCGCAGATATTGCCGAGGCTTCCGTATTCATCGGTCAGATTCCCGAACAGATGCCACAAAAAAGACGCTCGAAGCGAGCGTCAGGCTAGGACAGATAAAAGGCTGAACAAGAATGAGACCCGGATTCACAACCGCCACACCCGAACCGCCAAAACCAGCCAACTTCTGGCAAAGGCTCATTGAACCACACCCATCACTGACTGAGATCGGCGCGAGGCGTCAGGCGCGCCTGATTATCATTGTCGCACTGATCCTTACAGCAACAAATTTAACAGGGGCGCTGGCATCCTTTCTCTCGACCGGTGAAGTGTCAGCCGCGCTGGTTCTTCTCGGGCTCGCATTTTTCTCAGGCATCGGGTACGGACTTGCCCGTAGGCGGCACTATCGCATCGGCGGATATTTGATCGTATGGCTGTTGACAGCATCAGCATTTTCAAATCCGTCCGGCGCAGAGACGATTTCCAATTCGCTCTACGTGTATCTGATCGTTGCCATCGTATTCGCCAGCATTAGCTTCCCTTTCCGGTACATGCTCTTCTATGTGATCTTCTGTATTGTGGTGATCCCTCTCCTGTCTTTCGTCTACCCGGGGTATGGAAATGCGGGGTTCGACCTTGCCATCTTCCTCCCGTTCGGAGCACTGATGGTGATCTCCATGCGTTACCGCGACAACGTTGAACGCGACCGTCTGGCAGAGGTCACCACAATAAACAAGGAGCTCGAGGATGTCAGGAACTCTCTTGAGACCCGGGTCGAAGACCGCACCCGGCAATTGGAGGGTCAATCCCTGCGCCTGCGTGTGGTGGCAGAGATATCCAGAGACGCCGCCTCCGCCAGGGATGTTTCAGAACTTCTTGAGCGCGGCGCACAATTGATCCAGGATCGTTTCAACTACTACCAGACCGGCATATACCTGCTGGATGGCAACCGCGAATTCGCGGTATTGACCTCCTCTCCCACCGAAGCAGGCAGACAGATGATCGCCAACGGATATAAACTGCGCGTGGGCGAAACCGGCATCGTGGGGCGGGTCGCATCGAGCGGTGAACCGCGCATCTCGCTTGATACGGGGTTGGATGCGATCTACTTCAACAACCCTCTCCTGCCAAACACCCGTTCTGAAATGGCATTGCCGCTAAAGGTTGAAAACAGGATGCTCGGCGTGCTCGATGTGCAAAGTGACCAGCCCCAGGCATTCAACGAAGAAGATTCCACCATCATGCAGGTTCTCGCCGACCAGCTGGCGATTGCCATCGAACGCACACAACTCTTCCAGCAGGTGGAAGCAAGCCTGACAGAACTCCAGCAGGCATACGGCCGATCCACACGGGAAGGCTGGAGGTCGCTTGCCGAAAGCGGCTTGCTCAGCAATGCCGGATATCGTTTCGACAACATTCACATCCAGCCGATCAACACAACTCCTGAACTGGGCATGGACGCCATGCAGTCCGGGCAAATGATCGTAAAGAGCGGGCAGGGAAACAGCCCAACCGGTCAGACACTTGCCGCCATCCCTATCAAGTTACGCGGACAATCCATCGGCGTTGTGACCGTCAGACTCAAGGAAGGCTACAACTCGACCACGGTCAACACCATAGAGCAGGCAGTGGAGCGTCTCTCTGCATCCCTGGAAAGTGCCCGACTCTTCGAAGAAGCGCGCCTGCGGGCAGACCGTGAACAGGCGATCTCGCAGGTGACCACTGTCATCAGTGCCGCAAGCGAATTTGATTCGATATTACAGACAACCGTTGAAGAGATCGGCAAATCGCTCGGCGATTCTGAAGTCACCATTCAACTTATGTAGGGCAGTCGAAAAGCAAAAGATGATGAACTCAAACAAACGCTATCTTAGTCTTCGAACGATCATGTCACTCGGTCTGGTGGCTGTCGGACTGATCGCCAGTGGAGTTGTGTCCTATTTGCTCTACAACAGTTACAGCAATCAAATCAGGGATGATCTGCGCCGGAGATTGATCAACATTAGTGATATTGCCGCCCTGCAATTGGATGCCGCAAAACTTGACACCATCAATGGCGAAGCCGATACGCAGGATGAAACCTACATGGCATACGAGGAATTTCTCTTTGACGTGGTCGAAAGGGAAAGCGACATTATCTACATTTACACCATGCGGAAGGCGGAAGACGGCAACATCTATTTTTATCTTGATGCAGGCCGGGAAACAACGATAGAAGAGTACGAACCTGGCATCCCGGGCGGCGTGGTGTATGACGAACCATCCGACCTTCTGCTGACCATGTTCAACTCTCCGGGAGAAACAACGGCGGAAGAAGACATTTACACAGACGAGTTTGGAGCCTTTCTTTCCGCATACACACCCATATTCAACGCCGATGGCACTTTACACTCGGTCCTCGGTGTGGATATAAAGGCAGACGCGGTGATCGCGCAGGAAAAAAATGTGTTGATGAAAACCGCGCTATTCTTTTTCATCTCAACCGGCATAATTGCGATTCTCGGTCTTTTCCTTGGCGACAGATTTTCACGCGCCACAGTTGCGTTGACACAAGCCGCCAACGAGATTGCCGGCGGGAAGACCTACCCGATCACGTCGCTACCATCCCCGAGTTCCGAAACTCATCAATTAATGATCGCTTTCAACACAATGACGGGCAAGCTGGGAGATTTGATCGTTCACCTGGAGGAAAGCGTCGAAAAACGCACATCCCAGCTTCGGAAACGCGCCGGTCAACTGGAAGCGATATCAAGTGTTGCCCGATCCACAGCCACATTACAAAGCCTGGATGAACTACTGCCGGCAACAACAGAACTCATCAGCGACAGGTTTGGTTATTATCACACCGGCATTTTCCTGCTGGATGAAAACCGGGAATTCGCCGTCCTGCGCGCAAGCAACAGTGAAGGCGGAAAAAGGATGCTTGCCCGTCAACACAAGTTAAAACTGGACACTAACAGCATCGTTGGATATGCCGTAATACACGGCGAACCCCGCATCGCACTCGATGTTGGGACGGATGCCGTTTACTTCAATAACCCCGACCTTCCCGACACCCGTTCCGAAATAGCGCTTCCCCTCCGAGTCGGCGGACGTGTCATCGGCGCACTGGACGTGCAAAGCACGATACCGAATGCCTTTGCGACTGAAGATATTGCCACGCTCGCCACGCTTGCAGACCAGGTGGCCATCGCCATCGAAAACTCCCGCCTGTTCGGTGAAGCACGTGAAGCCCTGAAAGAATCAGAAGAGACCCTGGCACGCTACGTAAAACAGCAGTGGCAGGCTTTCTCAAGCAAAAGCGAGAGCACTGGCTATCGCTACGACGGCAAGCAAACCATTCCACTCGAAAAGAAAAATGATGCGTCCGTGGCACGTCCACTGCCCCAGACCGGAAGCCTGGCGCTCGCCAGAGAAAGCGGAAAACTATCCGTACCAATCCGCTTCCGAGGCCAGGTCATCGGGGTGCTGGATGTGAACTCAAAGAACAAAACCCGCACGTGGACACAGGATGACCTGACCCTGATCGAAGCCGCAGTGGAACGCGCCGCCCTGGCATTGGAAAACGCCCGCCTCGTGGAAGACTCCCAACGCCGCGCCGCACGCGAACGTACCATTGGCGAGATCTCCACAAAGATCGGCGCGGTCAGCAACATGGAAGCCATCATGCAGGTGGCTGTCGAGGAATTAGGCCGCAGGATAGGCGGTGCGGCAGAAGTGACAGTCGAACTTGGCGAAAATGACAATCAGGATGTTTCCTAGGTACGAGACCAAGGCAAATATATTATGTTGAGAGCCATACTATCATTCTTCAAACCACCCGTCTTCCCTGAGGATGAGGAAAAATCGCGCAAGGCGTTCTACGCTCATGTGATTATTCTGGCGCTCATGTTCGTCATCCTCGCTTACGAATTATTCCTCCGCTTCACCAGGACAGCCCAAAGTCTTGACTCTGCAGATTTTGTCCTCATTGGTCTTTTCTTGATAGGGGTAATGTGCTGGTGGCTCAACCAGAGGGGTTATGTGTTTTTCACATCCATCCTGCTTGTAGTCCTGTTCTGGACAGCGTCCAACGGGATTGCGGCCGGCTACGGTATTCGTGACACATCGTTCATCGTCAATTTTGCCATCATTACCATGGCGGCATTGTTGCTGGGCTGGCAGGCATCGGCGATCATCGGTGTAATGAGCATCGCCACGGCTTTACTGCTTGCGAATGCGGAGGCCGCCGGGCGGATCGTTACCCCTGAATACGCGGTCACTGACTTTGCGCAGGACATTTCGGTTGTTTTATTCCTGGCAACACTGTTTGTTTCAGTATTGATCGATGGGCTGGAAAAGGCCATTAAGCGCTCCCGTAAAAATTTGCAGGAGTTGGAAGCCGCCAATGCCGAACTCAGCATTGCCCAGGCTGATCTTCATGCCCGTTCCGCCGAACTGACCGCTACAAATAAAACGCTCCAGAACCGGACCGAACGCATGCGCGCGATTGCCGATGTGGCGCGCACCACCACATCTGTACAAAATTTCGATGAACTATTACCCCTGCTCACGACCATCATCAGCAGGCAACTTGGTTACTATCATGTCGGCATATTCCTGGTCGATGAGCACAAAACGTACGCGATCCTGCGCTCCGCCAATACCGACGGCGGATTGAAAATGCTGGCACGCGGTCACCGCCTGAGAGTCGGAGAACAGGGCATCGTCGGGTTTGTGACCCAAAGCGGAAACCCGCGCATCGCCCTGAACGTTGGGGCTGATGCCGTTTTCTTCAACAACCCCGACCTGCCGGGTACCCGTTCAGAACTTGCCCTGCCGCTCAAGGTCAGCGATGAGATCATCGGCGCCCTCGATCTTCAATCCAACGAGCCGAATGCATTCGGCGAGGAAGATATATCCCTATTGACGATCCTGGCAGACCAGGTTGCCATCTCGATCCAGAACGCGCTTTCATCGGAACAAGCCCAACGCGCCCTGAATGAAGCGGAGCTTGCATCGAGCCGTGCAACCGGTCAGGTGTGGAAGGGGTATATGGAAACGATCCAGAAAAAGGGCTATCGCTATGACGGGATCAAGTCTGATGTACTGAAAGAGTCGTCCAGGTCCGGAAAGGAACACGATGGGTTGTCGGTGCCGATCCAGTTGCGTGGTCAGACGATCGGCCGGCTGAAATTAAGGGCTTCGGAGCGGTCACGTGTATGGACGGATGATGAACGGGCGATCATCGAAGCGACCGCCGAACGCGTGGCGCTGGCGCTTGATGGAGCGCGACTCCTTGACGACGCGCAGAAGCGTGCCGCGCGCGAAACCTTCCTCTCGGCGTTGGCGGCAAAACTAGGCACATCCTTCCAACTGGATTCGATCCTGCGCGACACAGTGGATGAACTCGGGCAAACTCTGAGAGATTCGACTATTTCGTTCCAACTGGTGAACCCATCCGCCCCGCCATCCGCTGAGGAACCCATCGAACGAAGAGATCGGAGTAAGTCATGACGATGGAGGAAAGTCCGATGACGAATCAACATCGAAAGCCCTTCAGACAGCGTCTGGGGGATTGGTTGTCTGCGCCATCGTCAACAATCACAGACATCGGCGAACAGCGCTCTGCCCGGCTGGCTGCGTGGTTCCTGTTCATCATCACACTCCTTAATTTTGTCGGCGGTTTCGCCCGCATACCCAGGCTTGGGCTGACTGGCGCATTCGGAGGCGGGCTTGGGTTTTCGATGATTGTTTCTGCCGCCGCCTACGTTCTTTCCCGAACACGCTGGTATCGCGGAGCCATATTCCTTTTCGCCGTCAGTTTTAGCGCCATAGCCTACACATCCATTATTCAACAAGGAAATGAGGCTGATTTTTCGGCGCTTGTTTTCGTTTATGTGCCAATCAGCCTTATTGTTGCGGCATCGTTCCTCTCCCCCTGGGCAGTATTCCTGCTGACCGGCTTGAACATCGGCGGTATGCTTTTGACGGAATATTATGGTGTGACCCCACCCGAAAACATTGGAGCAATTGCGGGAATCACGACAGTTATTGGGTTTGTTCTCATTGCCCTCTCAAGTTTCCGCAACATCATCGAAAAAGACAGGCTGGACGAAGTCCGAATCATCAACCGCGAACTCGAAGACCTGACAGCGAATCTTGAAAATCGCGTGAACGAACGCACCACAGAACTCGAACAGGTAACCCGGCAAACCGCCCGCCGCGCTGCGCAGTTACAGGCGATCACCGAACTCTCGGAAACCATTGCTCAATTACAGCAACTGGGAGAAGTCTTCCCTGCCGCCACAAGGCTGATCAACGAACGCTTTGGTTTTTATCATGTGGGCATCTTCCTGGTCGATAGCAACCACGAATTCGCCATCCTGCAAGCCGCCAACAGCGAGGGCGGGCAAAGGATGCTCGCCCGTGGACACCGCCTCAAATTGGGGACCGGCGTTGTGGGCTTTTCCGCACAGACGGGACAACCCCGCATCGCCCTGGACGTTGGGGTTGATGCCGTTTTCTTCAACAATCCCGACCTCCCCAACACCCGTTCCGAAGCGGCACTGCCAATGAAATCACACAACGAAACCATCGGCGTGCTGGATGTGCAAAGCACCGAACCCAACGCATTCTCGAACGAAGACCTGCAAGTGCTGACCACGCTTGCCAACCAGGTGTCCATTGCGCTGGAGAATGCCCGCCTGCTTACAGAAACCCGCGCCGCGCTCACACAGGTGCAGGAAGTCTACAACGAATTCACGCGCGCCGAATGGAGCCGCACCACGTCACAAGCCGAACAACCCGGTTTCCGATACAAGGGCGGGCGTATCGAGATACTGGAGGAACAACTCACTATCTCTGAAGTGGTGTCGGCGGCACGAAACGGTGAAATTACAGATGGAAACATGGAACGATCCGCAGTGGCGATCCCTGTTAAATTGCGCGGAGAGGTGATCGGCGTGCTCCACATCGCATCCAACGATCCCACTAAAAAGTGGCTTCCAGATGAAGTTGGACTGGTGGAGGCGGTTGCTGAACGCGCGGCGTTCGCCATGGAAAATGCCCGCCTGTTCCAGGATGCCCGCCGACGCGCGGCAAAGGAAAGCAGGATCTCGGAGGCGTCAGCGCGCATCAGCGGCGCAACGAACATCGAAAACATCCTGCAGACCACCGCAGATGAGTTACAGCGCGTGCTGGGCGGGTCGGAAGTCTTGATCCAATTCCAGGGCAAAGGGGAGGCGTAACATGTTCAGAAGCATCCAGGAAACATTCATTCCTGCAAGAATCATCGACGAAGAGGAGCGGAGCAATATCCGGTTGATCGTGAGCATCGTCATCACAGCCCTAATCGTCAGTATTGCTGGTTTTGCCGTGCTTGGGGTTCCGCTCCAGAGGACCAATATCATGGCCGCCATGGCGGTCATAGCGCTTGGCAGTTTGTCCAGCCTGATCGCGATCAAACTGGACAAACTTCAATTTGCGCGGGTCGCCACTCCCCTTGCCGCAATGGCTGGGATCATAGGTCTGTTAGCGACCAGCCTGACCGGTGTCCATGATCTTGTGGGGATCGCCATGGCGGTGGTCATTATGATCGCGACGATCACGCTTGGACGTCCCGGAACGATCATCTTTTCCTTGTTATCCATTACTGCCATGTCAACGATCGCCATCCTGGAGATAAACGGTGTGATCGTCAATGAAGCCAGCGCGGCCACCGTATATAAAGATGTCGTGGTCATCGTGCTGGTAGGGTTGGCATTGATGAGCGTAATGAACGGCTTTGTAAGTCGCTTGAACGACAGTTTCCTTAAAGTAAGTGAAACCGCAAGAAAACAGGCTGAGATCAATCAGGAATTACGGGCGTTACAATCCACGCTCGAAGAGCGCACCACTGAATTGGATACTTCAAACCGGCGCAATGAGAGCCGCGCCCGGCAATTCGAAGCCGTCGCCCGTATGGCGCGTTCCATCAGTTCCACGCAAAATTTCGATATCCTTCTGCCTCAGATCGCGAATATGATCAGTGGTGAGTTCGGCTTTTATCATGTGGGTATCTTCCTGGTGGATCTCCGAAAAGAATATGCGGTGCTGAGCGCATCCAACAGCGAAGGCGGGCAACGGATGCTGGAACGCAACCACCGTTTGAAGGTGGGCGAGACCGGCATTGTGGGCTATGTAACCAGTGCCGGGAAAGCGCGTGTCGCGCTGGATATCGGCGCAGATAACGTATTCTTCAACAACCCGGACCTACCGGAGACCCGATCGGAGATCACCCTGCCTTTGCGCGTTGGCGATGAGATCATCGGCGCGCTCGATGTGCAGAGCAATCAACCGGACGCATTCCATGAGGAGGATGTCAACATCCTCAGCGCACTGGCTGACCAGGTGAGTATCGCGATCCAGAATGCCAGACAGTATGATGTCACGCGCAAGGCGCTTGCAGAATCAAATTCGCTGTCACGTCAATTCGTTCAAACGGGCTGGCAGGATTTCACCAAAAGGCAAAACCTGGCAGGCGTTCGCCATACAGGCGCAAAAGCCACGTTGCTGTACGCGAAGAACAAAAAGGGGGAAGATGCTGGCTCATCGAACCGGGAGCAGACACGGGCGAGGGCAAGAGGCGTTTCCCTATCCCTGCCTTTAAAATTGCGCGGCGAAGTGATCGGATCGGTGGATATCCGATCACAGGCGAATCGTCAATTCGATCAGGATGAATTGGACATCGTCACCGCCATCATTGAACGCGCCGCCATCGCATTGGAAAATGCACGATTGCTGGAAGATGCTCAACGAAGAGCATCCAAAGAACAAGCCATCAGTGAATTATCAGCCAATATCTCCTCCGCCAGTGAGGTGGAGAAGATCCTGCAAACGACGGTGGAAGAACTTGGGCGCCGATTGTCTGGGACGAGTGGAATCACGATCGAAATGAAAGATATATCCGGTAAAAGCATATCGACCAGGGACAAGGAAAAAAGGAACCGTTCATGAATTCGATAGGATTTCAGGCAACCACAGGGAACATGGAATACACCTGCGCTGATGTGAATGGAGATTTTCGATGAGTGATAAGCGAAATCGAACGGCAGACCCCCAACCTGCCCCGCCATCCGAAAAACAAGCCATGCCGGTGAATGCCGCCCGCAGGCTTTTTGCCTTTGGACGCATCCGGGAGGGGAATCTCCGCGCGCGGCTGACACTTAATTTTGTTTTGGTGGCAGTAATTCCCTTGTTGATCACCGGCATTGTGGTCGGCTATCTCTCGTACTCAGCCCAAGCACCGCAGGCGCTGGAAACACAAAACCAGATCGCAAAACGCGTGGCTGAACAGGTAAAAAACTTTATCAACCAGCGCGAGCAGGAACTTCTCTCCCTTGTAAATGTCGGCAATCTGGATGCCCTGAATTTCGACGAACAGACCGGGCTGTTGGGCAATCTGCTCTCATCCCAAAACCTGTATGATGAACTGATTCTGGTGAGAGGTGATGGGCAGGAGATCATTTACCTTTCCCGGCTGGATGTGATCACATCTGCACAATTATCCAGCCGCGCCGGGAAGGATGAATTCGAGCGCCCGAAAGCGACCGGACAAACCTATTACGGTCCGGTCCTGTTCAATGATGTAAATGGACAGCCGTATCAGGTGATCTCAATTCCCGTACAAGATTTGCGCAGTGGAAAACTCAACTTTGTTCTGATCGCAAATTTCCGATTCAAAACGGTATGGGATATCATGGCAGAGGCGGATGTGGTCGGCAATGGCGTTGTTTACATGGTGGACAGCAGTAACCAGGTGATCGCCCATGCAAACCCCTCCATTGCCCTGCAGCGCATTCAGGCATCCCTGCCATCTGTAGATGCATTCACCACCGGTCTCGATGGACAAAGGGTGGCATTGGCACGTGAGGACGTTGTGTTTAATGAACAGACCTTTTCTGTGATCGCTGAACAGCCGCAATCGGAAGCACTCGCCCTCGCGATCAACAACCTGACGATCACCGGCATTATCATTCTTATTGCCGTTGCAGGAGCATCCATCATCGGCGCAGTCATTGCCCGCTTGATCACCAATCCAATCGATGCGCTGGCGGAATCTGCGGGACAACTTTCAGGTGGGAACCTCTCCGTTCAGGTTGCCATCGAGCGCAAGGATGAAATCGGTGCACTGGCAACCGCCTTCAACAGCATGGCGGCACAACTTCGCTCCCTTGTCGGTTCCCTGGAACAACGCGTGGAAGAGCGCACGCATGAATTGGCAGGCAGAACCAGCCAGCTCGAAGCCATCGCCGACCTGGCACGCTCGATTGCCACAATCCAGGACGCAGATTCATTGCTCCCTGAGATCACCCGGCAGGTTAGTGAACGTTTCGGCTTCTACCATGTCGGTATCTTTTTATTGGACAAGAACAGGCAATTTGCCATTCTCCGCGCCGCCAACAGTGAAGGCGGACAGAAAATGCTTGCACGTGGTCACCGGCTTGGAATCGGTCAGCAGGGTATCGTGGGTTACGTAGCATATCGCGGACAGGCACGCGTCGCTCTCGATGTCGGCGATGAAGCCGTATTTTTCAATAATCCCGACCTGCCGGATACCCGCTCCGAAGTATCCCTGCCCCTCCGGTTCGGTCAAGAGATCATCGGCGTTTTGGATATTCAATCCCTGGAAAGTAATGCATTTTCAGAGGACGATGTGGAACTCTTCTCCGTTCTGGCGGACCAGATATCCGTCGCCATTCAAAATGCCCAATCCTTGAACAAGGCACAACACGCCCTGCAAGAGGCAGATCTTGCGACCCGTCAACTGACCGGGCAGGCTTGGAGGGAATTTGTCCGCGGAGTGGCTGTGAAGGGATTCTATTTTGACGGCAGCGGCTCAAAACCCTTGAAAGAGACGATGAAGATCTCTGAAAAGGGATCACTGAAGATTCCCGTCCGCATCCACGGACAGGAGATTGCCAGTCTGGTACTCGAACCGTCAGATCCCGATGGACAATGGAGCGAGGATGAAATCGCAATGGCTCAAGCCGCCGCTGAACGCGCCGCGCTGGCGCTTGAAAATGCCCGTCTGCTGGAGGATGCCCAACGCCGCGCCGCCAAAGAACGCGCCATCGGAGAAATATCTGCAAAGATCAGCGCGCAAAGCGATATCGACGAACTGCTCAAGACTGCCGCATTGGAATTGAACCGCACCCTGCCAGGCACCGAGATCGCGATCCAGTTCGGGAAGGAAGAGACTGAATGATCAGGAAATTCTTCAGCCCACCGGTCTTCCATGATGACGAAGAAGACTTCCGTGCGAGGTTTATCAACGGCTTTGCATGGTTTGTAATCGGCTTATTGATTGCTGCAATTTTCCTCAGTGATGGGCTAGATCTCCGTACTTCCACTACAGATTTTGTCCTGATCGGTTTGATAGTCGTACAGGGAATTGCACTTTATCTTTTGCGAAAAGAAAAGATCGTCGCAAGCGGACTCATTATTGTTGCTCTGGGATGGATCGGACTTACCTATCAAGCCTACAACGTTGCCGGGGTCAAGGATGCTGTCATCATTGCTTACATTGCTGCCGCACTACTCGCAAGCATCCTGATAGGACAGCTTGCCGGAGGACTTGTTATCGTTGCAAGTATTGGAGCCATCTGGGTACTTGCCCTGCTTGATGTAAACAATGTCATATCACCGGAAGTATCCAAACCCCTGGATTTCGCCCGCGACCTGTCACTGGTATTCCTGGTCATAACAGCATTGATCTATTTCAGCACCGCCAGATTGAGAGATGCGATCAATCGCGCAAACAAGAGCGAGGCGGGCTTGCGTTCCTCCAACGAGGAGTTACAGGAACTCAACCAATCCCTCGAAGACCGTGTCAACAACCGCACAGCCGAGCTCGAACTTGCCAACCAGCGCAATGAGAAACGCGCCAAACAATTCGAAGCCATCGCGCAGGTGGCGCATGCCACAACCACAAACGAAAAACTTGAAACACTCCTGCCGCGTCTTACTTCGCTCATCAGTGAACAATTTGGTTTTTACCACGCCGGCATCTTCCTGTTGGATGAGAACCGCGAATATGCCGTCCTGCGCGCCGCAAACAGCGAGGGGGGCAAGCGGATGCTCGAACACGGACACAAACTTCCTGTTGGTCAGACCGGCATCGTGGGCTTTGTCTCTGCGACGGGAAGTCCCCGCATCGCCCTCGACGTTGGGGCGGATGCCGTTTTCTTCAACAACCCCGACCTCCCCGACACCCGCTCCGAACTGGCGCTTCCCCTCCGCATTGCGGGTGAAATCATCGGGGTATTGGATGTGCAAAGCATCGTATCCAATGTGTTTCAAGAGGAAGACACCGATGTGCTATCCACACTTGCAGACCAGGTAGCCGTCGCCATACAAAATGCGCGCTCCTTCGAAACAACGCAGGAATTGTTGAAGGAAGCCCAAAAATATTCGAGGGAGTTCCTGCGTGAAAGCTGGCGTGTACTGCGGGCAGAGCAGGACCAGGTTGGATACATGATCTCGAAGAACAACCTGAAACCGCTGAGCAAACCCATTACATCGGCGCAGATCCGAAAAGCCACCGCTGATAAGAAGACGGTTATCGAAAACGGAAAGACTGCCACACTTGCCGTTCCCATTCGACTGCGCAACGATGTCATCGGCGTGATGGACATCCGCGTCCCCGACGAACATAATTGGGACGACGATGAAGTGGATATCGTGGAAGCCGTGGCGGAACGTTTATCCCTGGCGCTCGAAACTTCCATGCTTCTGCAAACGACCCGGCGCCGCGCGGAGATCGAACGCATCACCGCCGACATTTCCGGCAGGATCAGTTCCACCACCCAGTTTGATTCGATCCTGCGCACCGCCGCGGAGGAACTCAGCCGCGTGCTCGGAGGTTCCGATGTTTTGGTGCAGATCCAGCCCGAGGCGCTGGAAACGCATGTTGAGACGGAACAGGCACAAGTCAAGGAATGAAGCGAATGAGCATCCAAAGATCAATGAAATTTTTTACCGTTATCGGACTGGTTGCCGTCCTGGCATCTTGTGCATCCTTCCAGCCTGCTGAAACGGAACTCCCGCCCTTGCGCGTGGAGTACACCTATTGGTGGGGGGATTTCACCATCCTAGTCGCACAGGAACTCGGCTTGTTCGAAAAATATAACGTGGACGTGGAACCGGTCTATTACGAGGTGTTTTCCGACGCACTGCCTGCGCTTGCCACCGGGGCGGTGGACGGCGGGCTTTTCGCTCCTGACGATGTGTTGAGCACAAACGACAGTTCTCCGGTCAAGGTTGTTGCCCTGTATGACGACGGCGGCACTAACTATGTTATCGGCGCGCCGGAGATCAAATCGCCTGCCGACCTGAAAGGGAAACTGATCGGCGTCAACATTGGGACGTTTGGTGAATTATTTATCGCGAGAACCCTCGCAGAAGCCGGATTGACAACCAGGGACGTGATCTTGATCGACACCGCAGTGGAGGATGTGCCCGCTCAATTGGGGAACACCATCGATGCCGGATATGCCTGGGATCCTTTTGCCTCCGACGCCATAAGCAACGGGGCGAATTTGCTGTACAAGAGCGGTTCGCAAAACAGCATCACTCCCGATCTCATCGTTTTCCGTTCAGATGTGGTAAGGCAAAGACCGGATGATATTCGCGCTTTTCTCCAGGCATGGTTCGAAGCCGTGGATTACCGGCTGGCGAATCCCGAGGAAGCCAACCAGATCATCGCCAGGGAAATGGGAATAGCCCTGGAGGAATTGAGCGAAGACTCGCAATTATTCACAAGCGCTGTGAACAAACAACTCTTTTCAGGAGAGGCGATAGTTGGCAGGATCGGTCCTGCGGAGGTACTTACAGAGAACGCCGACTTCCTCATCCGCTTGGGAACGCTCAGTAAAAAGCCTGTTCTGTCTGAATTACTTGACCCTTCTTATTTACCTTGACCAATGACTCACCCCCTTCAAGAGATATAGAGATTGCCATGAGCGAACTTCAACATAACCCAATTCCGAATGCAACCGACCCGCAGGAGCAATCACGCCGCAGGAACGCAGTATGGATCGCCCTTGTAACAGGCATCCTGATGACGCTGATCACAGCCGTTACACTGCCGATTGCATTCACTCTCAGCATGGACAGAATCTGGGGTCCGATCATCACTGCCACTGCGGCAATCGTTTCATTTATCAGCGCCTTTATCAGTTCGCGCAATCGCCCCACCCTCGGAAGCGGGATACTGATCTCCGTCATTTTGGTGCTGGGTCTCTCCGTCACATTCCTGTTTGCAAACAACCAGGGCATCGCCCTGGCTGCCATTATTATTTTCCTGGTTTCCACCATCGCCACTTTCACGATGCCGCCGGTATGGGTAACAAGGCTGATGGTGCTCAGCGTTGTATTGGGAGTGGCAAATATCCTTGCCGATTTTTACCTGCCCAATTTCGGACTCCCCAGCGACCCGCGTTATACGAATGTCATCGCGGCTGTCTTATCCGCAATATATATTTTCATAACATTCAGGCGGTTTAACCAATATTCGCTTCGCACCAAACTGGCATTTTCCTTTATCCTGATCGTGCTCGTGCCTGTGTTCCTTATTGGTCTTCAAAGCACCACCATTACAACCCGCAATGTGAGGGAACAGGCAGAATCAGACCTGTTGGAAACAGCCAGTTCCACTGCCCAGGCGATTGACAATGTGCTTGGCAATGAACTTGATGCGATCCGAACCGAGGCACAGATCATAGACCTGGTGGATTATCTCAGCCTGCCGCGTTATCAGCGCGCAGGAAGCATTCAAGAAACGCGCGCGTATACGATCCTGCTTGCCTTGCAACGTAAAAACCCCATTTTCATTTCCTCCTATGCCTTGTTGGACATAAGAGGTGTTGATATTCTGGATACCTACCAGGAAGACCTCGGTTTAAACAAATCAGACCGCGACTACTTCAAGGCACCTCTTGCATCCGGCGTGCCATACATTTCCCCGGTCCGAATATCAAAGACAACGTTTGGAAACTCAATCTATTTCAGCGCTCCTGTGCGCAATTCCAAAGGCGATATAGTCGGCATATTGCGCTCACGGTATGACGCGGCATTCATCCAAAACATTTTGAAGGAATCTGCAAAAACGGAAAACGAAGAGGAATATGCCGTACTGGTGGACAATCAGACCTTTGTGAGAATCGCGCATACCGGCGACCGCGGTCTGATATTTAAAACATACCAGGACCTGACCGCCCAACAGGCGCTCGAACTGCAGGAACAGCTCCGACTGCCGTTCAAACTCATTACCGAGGTTGTGGCTCCCCAGCCCGAAGTGATCGATGGCATTAAGAACCTGGAGAACCAACCTGTTTTTACAGCGCCATCGACCTTGTATGATGGTGTTGCAACATACACAGGAGGATATAAAGTTCAGAACGCCGATTGGACGGTGCTCATCAGGCGCACAGAACGTTCCGTTCTCGCCCCAATTCAGGTCCAGACCCGTGCGATCACTGTATCATCGTTGATCCTCATCGTTTTCGCTGGAATTCTCGGTGTGCTGGTTTCTCAAGTCCTTTCACGCCCCATCGCCCAACTGGCTGGCGTGGCCGCTGAGATCACAAGCGGAAACCTGAGTGCCCGCGCAAATATCCAAACCCAGGATGAGATCGGTGAATTATCGAATTCCTTCAACGCCATGACGCGGCAACTGCAGGATACCCTTGGCGGCCTGGAACGCCGCGTGGCAGAGCGCACGGCGGATGTGGAACTGGCGCGTCTTGTCAGCGAACGCCGCGCACAGGAACTCCAGGCTATCAGTGAAGTTTCCCGAACCGTTTCCACTGAACAAAAGTTGGATGTACTGCTCCCGTTGGTAACGCGGCTTGTAAGTGAAAAATTCGATTTCTACCATGTCGGCATCTTTTTCGTGGATGACACCCGGCAGTTCGCGGTCCTGCAGGCTTCCAACAGTGAAGGCGGAAAAATGATGATGGAACGCGGTCACAAACTGGAGGTGGGACAGACCGGCATCGTGGGCAACGTCGCACAGACGGGAAAGCCCCGCATCGCCCTTGACGTGGGGTCTGATGCCGTTTTCTTCAGCAACCCCGACCTCCCAAAAACCCGTTCCGAAATGGCGCTCCCCCTCAACGTGCGAGGCCAGACCATCGGTGTTCTCGATGTTCAAAGCACCAAGCCTGGAGCCTTCACCGAATCGGATGCCAACACCCTGGCCATCCTCGCAGACCAGGTTGCCATCGCCATCGACAACGCCCGCCTGTTCGGTCAATCGCAGGAAGCGTTGAGCGAAGTGCAAAAACTCTACCGTCAATACCAGTCGCAGGAATGGTCGCAATTCATGCAACAGGAACCATACATCGGATACCGTCAAAGTCTGATCGGCGGTAAATTGCTGGAGACTCCTGTAGCATCGGACGAGATCCAGACCGCACTGCAAAAAGGCGAAGTGGTGGTCCTGGACGGGAAAGCCGACAAGTCCCAGCCGTCCATCGCCATCCCGGTCAAACTGCGCGGACAGACCATCGGCGTATTGAACATCAAGGCGCCCACTAGGAACCGCAGATGGAACCAGGATGAGATCAACCTCGCCCAGGCCATTTCAGACCGCCTTGCCCTCGCTCTCGATAATGCCCGCCTGTTGCAGGAATCACAACGCCGCGCCGCCAAGGAAGCCAAGATCGGTGAAGTTACATCAAAGATCGGCGCATCCATCAACATGCGCAGCGTGTTGCAGACGGCGGTGGAAGAGTTGGGACGCGCCCTGCCGGGTTCTGAAGTTGTGATCCAGTTCGACAGGACTGAAGAATAAAGGTAATCATTATGTTAAACTTTTTATCTTCGCTAATCACATTGCCGGATGTTACCCAGGAACAAAAACAGACAACACAGCGGATGTTGCGTAATATTCTATTCATCGTAGTCATTGTCTCGGTTCTGATTTCATTTATCGACGGCATAATCTACAAAAGGCTTCCCACTCTTTTTGCGCTGGGACCGCTGGCGATCATCTCCATCATCAGCCTGTATTATCTGCAACGACAGGTTTTTTGGCCCGCCAGGGTCGTCATCCCTCTGGGTACCCTGATTGCCGTCAGTTACATTCTTTTGGCGGGCAATGGCTTACACGACATAGGCATGAGTAGTTTGGGCATTGTAATTATCCTCGCAGGGCTTACACTGGGAGGAAATGGGGCAATCCTCTTTAGTATATTGTCGGCTGTGGCGGTTATCATCATAGGCTTCGCCGAAATGAACGGCTACGTTGCATATCCCTTTGGCACGGTCGGTTTTTCCGATGTCGCCATTATCTCCATTTCGATCGTTGCAGGTGCGTTTCTACTCAGGCTGTTGTTGAATCGGCTTCAACAGGCCATCACGCGACTGTTGGAAAGCGAGCAGGAGCAAATAAAAACAAATGTCGAATTGACGAATCTTAAGGAGTCCCTCGAGATTCGCGTGGCAGATCGAACTACTGAACTCAGCCAGCGCAGCCTGGAACTGGAGATCGCCAACGCACAGATCCAGCGCCGTGCCGCACAGTTCGAAGCGCTTTCACAGGTCACCCAGACCATCATTTCCATCCGCGATTTACGCGAACTCCTTCCGATCATTGCCAGTGTCATCAGTGAAAAGTTCGGTTTTTACCATGTCGGCATCTTTCTGCTGGACGAGATGAGTCGATACGCCTTGTTGAGCGCGGCGAACAGCGAAGGCGGAAAACGGATGCTGGAACGCAAGCACCGCCTGCGCGTGGGCGAGGAGGGCATTGTGGGTAATGTCGCATTCACCGGCAGGCCGCGCATTGCCATGGATGTGGGCACGGATGCTGTCTTCTTCACCAACCCCGACCTGCCAGATACCCACTCCGAGATGGCACTGCCACTCATCAGCAAGAATATCATCGTCGGCGTATTGGATGTGCAGAGTACGGAAGTGGCCGCCTTTACCGAGGAAGATGTTCAAATGTTAAGCCTTCTCGCCGACCAGGTCAGTCTTGCCATCGAGAATGCCCGCCTGTTCGATGAGACCAGGAAAGCGCTCGGAGATGCTGAATCCATCAGCCGCCAGGTCACGCGCGAAGGGTTTGGACGTCTTGCCGTGGAACAGAATCTGATCGGATATCAATACGGTATTGCAGGAGCCAGACCCCTCGAGACCCCGATCGAATTAACGGAGACAGGCAAGAACACCGGTAAACAAAAACAGACGGAAACAAGCCAGGTTCTAGTCCCGATCGAATTGCGCGGAGAGATCATCGGTATGCTCTCGGTCCAATCGCCGTCCCAAAGGCAAATGAACCAGGACCAGTTCGATCTCATCAAAGCGGTGGCGGACCGTGTGGCTCTCTCTGCTGAAAATGCCCGTCTATTCGAGGAGACATCCCGCCGCGCGGAACGCGAGAGGATGGTATCTGAAATTACCAGCAAGATCCGAAGCGTGAACGACCCGAATATCATGATCAAGACTGCAATGGAAGAACTGCGCAACGCGCTGGGAGCAAGCCGCGTGGAAGTGATCCCGCAGGCTGTCAAAGGCAGTGAATAGCCTTAGGAAACGAGGAAACATGACATATATTATCGCCGTATCCAATGAAAAAGGCGGAGTCGCCAAAACAACATCCACATTATCGCTTGGCGCAGCACTTGCCGAACTGGATCACCGCGTCCTGTTGATCGATCTTGACCCGCAGGCAAACCTGAGCCTTGCACTGGGACTCGAAACGGGCGAAGCCGAGATCACCTCCGCAAATGTGCTTGTCGAGAATGCGGCGATTCGAACTGCGATCCGCAAGACCGATATAAACAAACTGGATCTGGTTCCATCCAATTCGCGCATCGAGGCGGCGGAACAGTACCTGCCCCTGCGGAGTCATTACCTGCAAACGCTTCATAACGCCCTTGAGGCTGGTCCGCTTCCCTATGATTACATCCTGCTCGATTGCCCTCCCGCGCTGGGAGCCATCACTCTCAATGCGTTATGCGCCGCAGACCTCCTGATCATTCCGACACAGGCTGAATATTTTTCAGCCTATGCGCTGAGGAATATGATGGGCTCCATCCGCCGCATCCGGCAGGAGGGAAACCCGAACCTTGCCTACCGGATCCTGGTCACTTTACTGGACCGCAGGAACCGAACGCACCGCAACATCTTCGAGCAATTGCAGGCTACATTCGGGCAGGGCGTCTTTACCACCGTGATCGAAGTGGATACGAAACTTCGCGAAAGCCCCATCGCAGGCCTGCCGATCACCCACTACAAGCCGAACAGCCGAGGCTCACAGCAATATCGTGTTCTTGCCCAGGAGTTAATCGAATATGCCAAAGAAGAAGCCAATCGCCAAGCGGCTTAGCAAACTATTCCAGGATATAAAGCCGGAGGAAACCCCTGCCGCACCCAAACGTGCCCCACGCAAACGGGCGGCGGAGGAACAGGCTCCCATCCCGGTGGAGATCAAACCTGCCGCCCAGAGCAAGCGCCCCGTGGAGATGGTAACGCGTCTCTCGAACGCCGAGCCCATGTCACTGGCATTCCAAACGGGGCACGATGACTGGGCAACACTGCAAGTGATCGACGACTCTGAAGAACGCAGGTGGACACCGGACGAGCAATTGCTCGTCAAACAGGTGACAGACCAACTCTCGCTTGCGCTTGAAAACGCCTATCTTTTCCAGGAGACACAATCCCGCGCAGAGGATCTTGCGGTCTTGAATGAATTAGGCCAGGAGCTTTCAACCCTCATTGAAGTTGACAAGATTGCGGAGGCTGTTTATCGACATACTAGTCGCTTGATGGATACAACCAATCTGTTTATCTCACTCTATGAGGAGAAAACAGAAGAACTCAATCAAATTATTGTAATCAACAACAATGAAAGGGTTGCTATTCCACCGCGTAAACTTGGTCACGGCTTGAGTGACTACATCATTCGCACAGGTGAACCATTGTTCATGCCGGAAGATGTGCCCGGGCACATGAAAAAACTCGGCATTGATTACGTTCCACTTGGCGGTACAAAAATGTCATTGAGTTGGGTGGGTGTACCACTTCTTGTTGGCAAATCAGTGCGAGGTGTCATTGGCGTACAAAGTCTTGAACAATCAAATCTATATAATGAAGCAGACCGTGACATCTTAATAGCCATTGCAGGTCGTGCGGCAGTAGCCCTCGAAAACGCCCGCCTCTTCCAGGAGTCCCAATCGCGCGCCGAAGATTTGTCCGTTTTGAACGAAATGGGCAATGAGCTTTCCACAAAACTCGATCCAAAAGCGATTGCCGAGGTGGTGTACAGATATACATCCCGCCTGATGGATACGAAAAACTTTTACCTGTCTTTGTATGACGAGAACAAGGACGAGAAGACATATCCGCTTGCTTACGAAAATGGACGAGCCATCGAACTTGGATCCGGCAAAGTCACAGGCAGAGGATTCACAGACTATATCATCCGTAACAAGAAAGTGGTTTTCGCCCCATCAGATGTGGCGGAACATAGAAAAGCCCTGGGGATCGAATTTGTCCCCCTCAGCGATGACGACACGCCCTCTTTATCCTGGTTGGGAGTTCCCATGCTGGTGGGCAGCCGTGTCCTGGGTGTGATTTCTGTCCAGAGTGTTGAGGCATCCAATCTGTATGACAGCCAGGACCGGGAGATTCTGACCACCATCGCCAACCAGGCGGCAATCGCCGTGGAAAATGCCCGCCTGTTCCAGGAATCCCAGCGCCGCGCCCAGGAGATGAGCGCTCTCGCAGAAGTGGGACGGGAGGTATCGGCAACCCTTGACCTGAAAACCGTTCTTGAAAAAATCGCTGAATATGCCATCATTCTACTCAACTCGGTTACCAGCGCGGTCTACATCCCGGACTCGGAATTCAAGACACTGATCCCGTTTGCCGTTATGGGAGATGAAGCCGAAGAGATCAAGAATGACCACCTGCAGGTCGGCAAAGGGATACTGGGAAATATTGCCCTCTCCAGGACCGGTGAGATTGTCAACGATGTATACAAGGATTCGCGAGCCATCACGATTCAGGGTACTACGGAAAATGTTCCGGATGAACACCTGATGGCGGCACCCATCACACTCCAGGATCGTGTCACCGGCTTAATGGCGATCTGGCGTGTGGGCAAGGGCGTCGAATTCAATGAAACTGAATTCAATTTCCTCAAGAACCTGGCGCAACAAGCCGCCATCGCCATCGAAAACGCGCGCCTTTTTCAGGATGTTACGAACAGCCAGGGACAACTTTCGGAAGCTCTGCGCATTGCCCGCATCGGTTATTTTGAGATCGACTGGATTGCCAACACCATCACCTTCACGGACGAATTATTCGCCCTGCTTAACACAACTGCCGAAAAGGAGGAAGGGTACACCCTCCCGCTCCAGCAGGCACTTCAAAAATTTGTCATACCTGAGGATGTACCGGTTGCCACGAAAGCCGTACAGGATGCAATTGCATCTGAGGACGACCGCAGTGAAGTCACATCCGAAGTGCGATATAAAACGACAGACGGCAGGATCATCTGGGTCAGTTCGACATACAAGGTCGAGCGCGACAATAAAGGACAACCGGTCAAGATCGCGGGTTCATCGCAGGATATCACCGAACGCAAGACAAACGAATTAACACAGGCGGCGATCACGCAGATATCGGAAAGCGCCCTCACATCAAAGACAGCCGAAGAACTGTTCCAAACCGTCCACCAGTCAATTCAGACCATTCTGCCTGCCAGGAATTTCTATGTAGCACTATACGACCGGACCGCCAACCTGCTCTCCTTCCCTTATCATGCCGATGAACTCGACGATGATTGGACCCCGCGCAGGCTGGGACGCGGGCTGACCGGCTATGTGATCCGTTCCGGCAAACCGCTGCGTACAACCCCTGAGATATTCTCCGATCTTGAAGCATCGGGCGAGATCCTCTCCGACGGCGCTCCAAGCGTGGACTGGATGGGTGTCCCGTTGAAAGGCGAAGGTGTTGTCCGGGGTGTGATGGCTGTGCAAACATACGACAATTCCATACGCATCACGGAAAACCAGGCTGAGAACTTCGAGATCATCGGCGCGCAGACAGCCGCCGCATTGGAACGATTACAGGCAAGGGAGTCCCTGCAAAGGCGCAACACTTATCTTGCCGCGTCGTCCGAGATCGGCCGACTCGTTACATCCACGCTCGACATCAAGACGATCTTTACACGGACCGTCAACCTGGTCAGTGACAGGCTGGGTTTTTACTTCGCCGCGATCTACCAGTTGGACGAGGATGGCTTCTATGCCATCCTGCGCGAAGGGACAGGCGGAGCCGGCGAAAGCATGAAGATCCAGAAGCACCGCGTCGCGTCCGGATCGCAAACCATCATCGGAAAAGCAGTGGAAACGGGTGAACTCGTGCTCGCCAATAATGTACTGACCGAACCTCTATACCAGCCAAATCCCCTGCTCCTCGACACACAATCGGAGGTTGCCATTCCATTGAAAGTCGGCGGCAGGGTGCTTGGCGTGATCTCCATCCAATCCACACAGGCACAATCCTTTACACCCGACGTCCTCTCTGTGTTGCAGTCGCTGGCAGACCAGGTGGCGGTTGCCATCAACAATGCCACCCTGTACGACGAATCGCAGGAACTCATCAAAACACTCAAGGAAGTGGACCAGCTCAAGAGCCAGTTCCTTGCGAACATGAGTCATGAACTGCGCACGCCTCTCAACTCCATCATTGGTTTCTCACGCGTCATCATAAAAGGCATAGATGGACCCATCACGGAAATGCAAATGCAGGATCTGACGGCCATCTACAACTCGGGCCAGCACCTCTTGGGCTTGATCAACGACATCCTCGACCTTGCCCGCATCGAAGCCGGAAAGATGGAACTCAATTTCGAAGAGGTGCATCTCGCCGAAATGGTCGCCAGTGTCATGTCCACCGCAAAGGGACTTGTGAAGGAAAAACCCATACAACTGGTGCCAAAAATCCCGGCAGACATGCCCACCGTGCGCGGCGACACCATGCGTGTGCGCCAGGTGCTGATCAACCTGCTCTCCAATGCATCCAAGTTCACCGACGAAGGCACAATCACCGTGGAAGCACATGTCCAGCAGGGATCGAATGGAAAACCGGAAGCGATCATCAATGTCATAGATACCGGTCCGGGCATCTCACAGGAAGGGCAGGAAAAACTCTTCAAGGCATTTTCACAAGTGGACGGTTCCGCCACACGCAAGAGCGGCGGTTCGGGTCTGGGACTCTCCATTTGTGCAAACCTTGTCCAGCTTCACGGCGGACGCATCAGTGTACACAGTGAGGAAGGAAAGGGCTCCACCTTCTGGTTCACACTGCCGCTGTTCAATCAGCCTGTCGATGAAATCCCGGAAGGGGCAAAAATTGTGCTTGCAATAGATGATGATCCCCAGGTCATCAGCCTGTACGAGCGATATCTCACCCCGCAGGGCTATCACGTTGTGCCGCTCACCGATCCCGCCAAAGCCAAAGAGCGGATACTGGAACTCAAACCCTTTGCGGTGACTCTCGACATCATGATGCCCGGCACAGACGGATGGACGGTTCTTACCAATCTCAAATCTGATCCCGATACACGAGAGATCCCTGTCGTCATCTGCTCCATCATGGAACAACCGGACAAAGGCTTCAGTCTGGGCGCATCAGACTACCTTGTCAAACCCATCCTGGAGGAAGACCTTGTCCACGCCCTCGACCGCCTGAACAAAAACGGCGACATCAGGGAAGTGCTGGTGATCGATGATGATCCCAACGACCTGCGCCTGATCGAAAAAATACTCAACGAGAAGGGGCAGTACAAGCCCATCCTCGCAGAAGGCGGAAAAGCAGGCTGGGAAATGATCAACCAGAAAGCCCCGAGCGCGATCATCCTCGACATCTTCATGCCCGAGATGAACGGGTTTACGATATTGGAAAAACTGCGCGAGGACCCGCTTCTCCGTGACATCCCCGTACTCGTGGTGAGCGGCGGCGGGCTGACGAACGAACAACACCAGCAACTCGAGGATTTCGGCCAGCGCCTGATCACCAAGGGATCACTCAAGGAAACCGAACTCATCGCAAATATAGAAAATGCGTTAAACCGGATCAACAACAATACCGGCAAGGAATAATACACAAGAGGGAGCAAACGATATGTCTTTCGTGATCAGATGCCTGGATTGCGGTCAAGCCGCGACCTTCAATCCAAGTTCCATGCATTGCCCGCAATGCAAAAGCCAGTGGCGCGCGGCGGAATACGACATGGCGGAAGTGGCAAAGACCTTTCCGTCGGAGATCAAGGAACGTCCCTTCGACCTGTGGCGCTACAGGGAACTTTTACCCATCCGCAACCCCAATCCCATCTTGAGGCTGGGCGAGGGCGGAACACCATTGATCCAGGCCGCCAACCTCGGAATGATGCTCGGACTTCCCAATCTGTACATCAAGGATGAACGACAGGGACCCACATCCTCCTTTAAGGACCGTCAGGCGGCGGTCACCATTGCCGCCATCAAGGAAGGCGGTATCACGGAAATGGTTTGCGCGTCCACCGGCAATGTGGCAATTGCCCTATCCGCGTACGCCGCCCGGGCTGGGATCAAACTCTGGGCTTTCGTCACCAGCCTCGTTCCCGGCGTCAAGATGCGTGAGATCGCCCTGTACGGGAGTCAGGTGGTAAAGATCACCGGCTCCTACGACCAGGCAAAGCAGGTCGCCGCGGAGTTCGCACGTCAACGTGGTTTGTATCAGGATATGGGCGCGCGGACCGTCACGGCTGTTGAAGCGATGAAGACACTGGCTTTCGAGATCGCCGAACAACTCACCATGGCACAGGGACCGGCATCCGGCTCGACAAAGGAAAATCCAAAATGGCGCACGCCTGACTGGTATATCCAGGCCATCAGCGGCGGCATGGGTCCACTCGGTGTTTACAAGGGTTTTTCTGAATTGAAACAATTGGGGCTTATAGACCGCATCCCCGCCATCGCGCCTATTCAAGCTGAAGGTTGTGCGCCGATGGTTAATAGCTGGAAGAAGGGGCTGGAGAAAGCCGAACCCGTTTTATCACCCCAAACACGCATCGAAACACTTGCCACAGGCGACCCCGGAAGAACATACGTGATGCTTCGCAAGCAGGTGAACGAGACGAACGGTGTATTCGAAGCGGTCAGTGACGAGGATGCCTTCCGCGCCATGCACGTGCTGGCAAAGATGGAAGGTATTTCAGCAGAACCTGCCGCTGGCGTGGCGTTTGCAGGACTTTTTAAACTTGTACGTGCCGGGGTTATCAAACCCACCGACACGGTGGTCGTGAACTGCACCGGGCACACCCTTCCCGCCGAACAATTCCTCTTTGGCGAAGGCTGGACCCGCGATGTGGACCTGCGCGCAAAAGAGGAACAGGCGCCCACCCCGCAGGAAGGTCTGCTCTCTGCGCTCAATAATGTGACGCCAAACCGCTTCTCGCGTGTAGCGGTGGTTGATGACACGCCCGAGGCGCGCCGTCTCATCCGGCGCATTCTCCAATCACAGGGCGACTTCGAGATCTTCGAAGCTACGAATGGACGGGAAGCCATCGAACTCATCACGAAGGAACACCCCGACCTGGTCATCCTCGACCTGATGATGCCTGAAGTGGACGGGTTCGCGGTGCTGGATGCCCTGCGCGGCAACCCCGAAACGGCAAACATCCCCGTGATCGTTGCCACGGCAAAGGAACTCACGGTGGACGAAAAGGAACGCCTGCAAGGGCAGATCCAATCGTTGATGATGAAGGGCGATTTCCTGAATGATGAATTTCTCGATGAAGTGCGCGCGCTCATCAAATAGCATTACCGGCGGAAATGTCAAAGAGGGGCAGTTGCCCCGTATTTGCGACGGGCAGTCCATTTGCCCGTCGCATTTTTTTCATGACAGCCTATGATGGATACCCTGACTCGAATTCGCATAAAAAAAGGACGGATCACGGGAATCAACGCCGCGCTCGTCTCTGCCGTCTTTTTGGGGCTGGCGCCTGTATTCGGCAAGGCGGCCATGGGAGGCGCAGATAAGTTCTCGCCGTTCGCCGTCGTTGCCCTGCGCACCGGCATGGCGGCATTGGTGCTTTTTCTGATCATGGCTATTTTCAAGCGGCAATACCTGTACATCTACCCGGCGGGATTGCTCGGATGCGCCATCGCAGGCTCCATTAACGGGATAGGTTCGATCTTTTATTATGTCGGCTTGAGCAAACTGAATGCCAGCATCGCGCAGATGCTCTACGCTCTATACCCGTTCTTCGTCGCCATCTGGCTGAGGCTTGACCATCAGTCCATTTCGCGGTTAACCACGATCCGTATGATCATCGCGTGTATTTCCGCCGTCCTGCTCACGGCAACGGGAGCCGACGGCATCGACCTGGTGGGTGTGGCGTTCATGCTGATCGCCGCCGCACTGTATGCTTTTCACATCCCCATCAATCAGCGGGTGCTTCTCGACGTGCCTGCACCCACAGTGACCATGTACACCCTGATCTCGATGAGCGCAATCGTCATACCCGCCTATCTGATCTTCGACCGCACCCTGCCTCTGGGAGACAGTGCTCCCTGGCTTCCTGTCATGGGCTTGACCGCGGTCACCCTCTTTTCAAGGCTGATGCTTTTTCTCGGGGTCAAACACATCGGCGGGATGCAAACCGCCCTGCTTGGGCTGGGGGAATTGCTTGTGGCGGTGCTTTTCAGCCATCTTCTGCTCGGCGAGAGATTGATCCTTTGTCAATGGATCGGGATGGGCGGTTTGGGAATCAGCCTCCTGCTGGTGTGGTTCGAAAAACCCGTTACACATCCCATTCAAACACACGGGTTATTGAGCTGGCTTCAGCCGCCAGATTTCCCGGCTGATTTTTACAAGCATTAAACAACAACCCCGCCAAGACATTTCAGCGGGGTTTTCGTTTCATCGAAGGGTCATTCGGCAGGGCTCATTTTCCGCGTTCCGGCTCATATAGATACCCCGTGCCGCGTATGCTGACAATGCTTTCAGAGAGCGCCGGGAAGGTTTCGAGTTTATGACGCAACCGGCTGACAAGCGGGCGCAGTATCTCCGGCGCCTCACGCTGGGATGTATCGTATCCCTGCACAAGCAGGACCAGTTCGCGGTGCGAATAGACGCGTCCCTGGTTCTCGACAAGCACACGCAACAAACGCCCCTCTGCAGGGGTCAAATGCACCAACTGATCCTTCCTCCGGATCTGCCTGCGCGAAAGGTCCACAAACGTGCCGTCCTTCAGCGAAAACTCCGGCGCTCCATCCTCGATATCCGCCGTCGGTCCGCCGCGCGCCTTCAAGCGGGCATCGCGCCGCGCCAGTCCCTTTCTGACGCTGTTCAACACGCTTGCAGGCGGGGCGGGCTTGAGCAAATAATCATGGATGCGCAGGCGCAGAGCCTGTATCGCGGACTCGGTCGTGCCGAACGCCGTCAGCAGGATCACCTCGGTTTCGGGCGAGACCTGGTTGACCACCTGCACCACCTCCAGACCGTCCATACCGGGCATGCGCAGGTCAACGATCATCAACTCAACGGGATGTGTGCGCACATACTCGACTGCCGCCTGTCCATTCGGTACGGCATTGACAGAGAAACCCTCCAGCCGGAGGATATCGGTCAGGGATTGCCGCGCAACCGGTTCATCGTCAACGACAAGGATGTTCGACTTCATTGTTTATCTCCCATGGGCAAAAATAATCTGAAGCACGCGCCGGGTTCGTCTCCATCGACAATATCGAGCGTGCCTCCATGCGCAGTGACTATATTGTAACTCACCGTCAAACCCAGCCCCGTCCCCCCATCCTTGGTGCTGTAAAAAGGCTCGAATATATTATTCCGTTTCTCTTCGGGAATGCCGGGACCGTTATCCGCAAAAACCATTTCGATGCCGTGACCGCGCTCGCACGCGCTGATCTTGATATCGCCGCCGCCGGGCATGGCATCGAGCGAGTTCAGGATCAAATTGAAGAAGATCTGCTGTATCTGACCGCTCACCGCGTAGATCGCCGGTAACGACTGGGGCAGGTCGGTCGTCACCTCGATATGACGTTGTCCCAGTTGCTGTGAAGTAAGGCTCAACACGTGGCGCAACAGCTCCAGCACATCCACCTGCTCGACCTTGACCGCCCCCGGACGGTAGAAATCGAGCATGCGTTGCATGGTCTTCATCAAACGTTCCAGTTCGGTCCGTGCCAGTTCGAAATATTCCTGCCGCTTTTCGCGCGGCAGGTCTTCGCGCCCGGCAAGATGCAGACAGTTCTGGACCGACTGCAAAGGATTATTCACCTCGTGTGCAATCGAAGCAGTGAGACGTCCCGCCGCCGCCATCTTCTCGGCTCGCAGTAATGCCGCCTGCGAGTCTTCCACGCGGCGGACGTAATCGCGCAGGTCGGCATAGAGCCGCGCGTTCTCCATCGCCACCACAGCCTGCCGCGCCAGCACGAAGAACATCTCCAGGTCGGCGCCGCGGAAGGGACGCACCGCTTCACCGGCATCGCGCGCGGCGAACAGGACGGTGTGCAGGTCGGAGCGTGCGATCGGGATCAGGATCGCGGTACCAAGCCCGAACGTGGAAAGAAGCGTCTGCGCCTCCTTCTCCCCGGGTCCTGTCGCGTTGACCACGATCGGATCCCCGTCTGAATCGACTCGCCGGATGAGCCGCGCGGCAAATCCATCGTCATCCACCTGCAGGGTACTGCCGCGCTGTGCCACCACAGACACATCCCCGTTCTTGATCTGGTAATAGGCGACATTCGAGCAGTGGAGGTGCTCGCCGATGGCATTGAGGATCAGGTCGAGGAGTTTGGCACGGTCGGTTTCGGCAAAGAGCGTCTCGGTGACGTTGAACAGCGGACGCAGTGCCTGCACGCGCGCCGTGTCGCGTTTGCGCTGGTTGTCGGTGATCGCCTGCTTCACCGCCGAGAGCAATTCGTCGCTCTTCTCGAACGGCTTGAGGATCAACCCGTCCACACCCTGGCGCAGGGCGCGGATGGCTGTTTCGACCGTGCCGAAGCCTGTCATGACGAGCACAGCAATATCGGGCTGGACCACCTGCGCCCGGGCGATCACGTCGAAGCCGTCCACTTCGGGCATGCGGATATCGACCACCAGCATGTCGACGCGTTTCTGCTGGAGGTGTTGAATGGCGGCGCGCGGATCGGTGAGGGACGTGACGTTGTATCCCGCCCGGTTCAGCACCCGCTCACATAGCAGGGCAATGCCGGGTTCATCATCTACAACAAGGATTGATGTTTTTTCCATGGTTTTTCGATGTGCTTTGTTCCAATGATCGATAGGTTATACCGTGAGACTCATCTATTGATGTTCAACAAGACTTTGAATTTCGAACCCATGCCCGGCTGGCTTTCCACATCGATCTGACCGCCGTGATCGGTTACGATCCCATACGTGACGGAAAGTCCCAGCCCGGTGCCGCCCCGGTCTCCTTTGGTGGTGAAGAACGGTTCGAAGATGCGCGATTGTTCCTCCTGCGGAATCCCGACACCGGTGTCGCGCACGACCACCGAAACCCAGTCGCGGCCATCCTGGAGGACCGTCGAGGTCGATATTTCCATTTTGCCGCCATCGGGCATGGCTTGCAAGGCATTATGAACAAGGTTGAGCAGGACCTGCTTCATCTGGTTCGCATCCATCAAAGCCCAGGGGAGATTCTTATCAAGGGTGAGGGTCAAATCCACGCCGCTGGTATGGATGAGATGGCGGCTCAACGCGACGACATCTTCGATCACTTCGTTGAGCGAGGCGCGGGCGCGCGTGGTCTCGCTTTGTCGCGCAAAATCGAGCAGGCGGCGCACAACATTGCGCGCGCGGACGGATTCGCGCACCACCATTTGAAGGTCCTTGTGCGTGTCGCTTGACGCAGGAATGCCCTCCAGCGCCAGTTCTGCGAAACCCATTACGGAGGTGAGGGGGTTGTTCAATTCATGGGCAATGCCTGCCGCCATCTCGCCGACCGCGGCAAGTTTTGCCGCCTGGACCAGACGGCTCTCCGCCAGGCGCTGTGCCTCCATGCGATCGTTCAATTCGACCTGCATGGAACGAAGCTGGTCGATGGTCACCTGCAGGCGCTGATACTGGTCGGCACTGGTAATTACGCTGGCAAGGATGCCCGCCAGCGACTCGAGCGCCATGAAATCATTATGCGTGAAAGCGTTGCGCGAACTGCTCTCCACATCGAGAATGCCGAGGATCTTCGATCCGTCGCGGATGGCGACGCACATTTCCGAACCCGCCTGCCAGCCCTTGATGGAGCGGTATCGCTCATCCAGCAACACGTCGTTGACAACCACACTTTCGCCCGTTTCAAAGACATGACCGGTGATACCGCCGATGACCGGATACTCGAAGGATTTCATGGCGCGCTTCACCACATT
>JBFYRY010000291.1:0-4851 GCA_041302025.1 Chloroflexota bacterium
AAGCGCCACCTTCTCGGTCTGGCTGGCGGAGGCGGTGAGGGTCGCCGCCATGAACTCGGCGGGATAGTGCGCCTTGAGGAAGGCGGTCTCGACCGCGATCACGCCGTAATCGGCGGCGTGACTCTTGTTGAATCCATACCTCGCGAACTCTTCCCAGTCGCTGTAAATGGCTTCGGCGGTTTCCTTATCCATCCCCTCTTTGACAGCGCCGTTCACGAATTTATTGCGGTGCTTCTCAATGTCTTCCTTTTTCTTCTTCGAGATCGCCTTGCGCAATTCGTCCGACTCGGACGGTGTGTAGCCTGCGATCTCCACCGCGGCGCGCATCAACTGTTCCTGATAGACCGGGATACCGTAGGTATCTTTGAAGATCGGCTCCAGTTTCGGGTGGCGATATTCCACTTCCGCTTCGCCGTGCATACGCGCGATGTAATCGGGCCCGCCGTCTGACCGGTGCCCATCAATTCGAAAGCTCTCGGGTCATCGAGCGGGATGTTGTTGAGGTCGTAGCGGATGCCGTGCCGCTTCTCGATCATCTCGCAGGCTTTTGCCATCACCGAGAGCGTGATGAGCCCGAGGAAGTCCACTTTCAACATGCCGAGCGAATCGAGGATGCCCATTTCGAACTGCGTGACCGTCTTGATGGGCGTCTCTTCCGAACCGGAGGTCGGGCGATGTAATGGTAAATAATCAACAATCGGTTTATCTGATATGACCACACCGGCGGCATGCGTCCCGGCATTGCGGACAGTGCCTTCCATTTTGGCGGCGGTATCGATCAACTCGTGCAGGTGCGGCTGGGAATCATATATCTGCTTGAATTCAGGGATCGCGAGCGCGTCTTCCATGGTAGTGTTGCGTCCCGAAACAAACGGGACAAGTTTTGCCACACGGTCCACCTCAGGAAGCGGAATGTCCATCACACGCGCCACATCGCGCAGGGCGGCTTTCGTCCCCATCGTGCCGAAGGTGATGATCTGCGCGACCTTGTCGTTGCCGTATTTGCGCACGCAATACTCGAGCATCTCGCCGCGGCGGTCATCGCGGAAGTCGAGATCGATATCAGGCATCGAGATACGCCCCGGATTCAGGAAGCGTTCGAACAGCAGGTTGTGTTGCAACGGGTCCACCAGCGCGATCTCGAGCACATACGCGACAATCGAACCGGCGGCGGACCCGCGCGCGTTATACCAGATGCCGTTCTCCTTGGCGTGATAACACAGGTCCCACACGATCAGGAAGTAGGCATCGAATCCCATCGAGTGGACGACGCTCAACTCATAATCGATTCTTTCCTGGACCTCGGAGCTGGTGGCGCGGTCCCCGTAGCGTTTCTTCGCCCCTTCATTACATAGATGACGCAGGTACGTCTCCGGCGTGAATCCTTCCGGGACGGGGAAATCGGGCAGGTGATAACCTTTGAATCCCAGGTCCACGTTACAGCGTTCAGCAATGAGAAGCGTGTTACTCAAGGCTTCAGGCACTTCCGCAAACAAGACGCTCATTTCTGACGGGGTACGCAGGTAATACGAGTCGTCCGTCATCATCATGCGGTCTTTATCGCTCAACAAAGAGTTCGTTTGAACCGCAAGCAGAATATCCTGATACTTTGCATCATCCTGGTTGATGTAATGGACATCGTTCGTGGCGACATATCTCGCCGAATAGCGCGCGCCCATCTCAACCAGTTTCCTGTTCAGATCGGTGATCTCTTTGATATTGTGCTGTTGGAGTTCCACGAAGAAACGGTCAGGACCGAAGACATCGTAGTACCAGTTCATGCGTTTGACAGCTTCTTCAGGATTGTCTTGTAACAGAGCCCGGGGAATTTCTGCGGACATACAGCCGGAGGTGCAGATGAGCCCTTCGGAGTGAGCCGCCAAAAAGTCATGGTCGATGCGTGGATAGTAGTAGAAACCGTCCAGTTGCGCGGCGGACGATATCTTTAGCAGGTTCTTATATCCTGTTTCATTTTCCGCCAGCAGGAGCAGGTGATGGGAGGAACGGTCCAGTTTGGAGTCACGGTCCTGCATCCCGCGCGCCGCCATGTACGTTTCCACGCCGATGATCGGTTTGACGCCCGCCTCGGTCGCCGCTTTGTAAAAATCGATCACTCCGAACATCGTGCCGTGGTCCGTGATCGCCACGGCGGGCATATCCAGTTCCTTGACGCGCTTGACCAGCTTCTTGATGTTCGAGAAGCCGTCGAGCAGGGAATATTCGGTGTGAACGTGGAGGTGGGCGAAGGACATGGAAGAAGAGACTAGATGATTGGAGAATAGTAAGCAGGGGACATCAATGGCATTATAGCACGCATGTTCGGAGATAAATATAACGGTATGCTTAAAGTTTTGGCCATCAACAAAAAAGACCTTCATCATTGAGGATCTTCTTGTGAGCGCGGAGGGGTTCGAATACCATCCCCCCTGTGGGGACACACAACAAAATCCTCCACAAGGGAGGATTTCTTTTGTGAGCGCGGAGGGGATCGAACCCTCAACAAACGGCTTAAAAGGCCGCTGCTCTGCCATTGAGCTACGCGCCCATCACTGCTGAAGCGGACTGCATTCTAACATGGGAAATAGGCACCGTCAACGTAATGCCGAGATTGATCTCGCATTACCATCCGTTGTTACGATCCTCCAACGTAAGACATCTGCGATACAATCCATCCAACCCACGGAGGCAAAAATGGCAGAAGTAAAACATGTAGATGAAGGCAATTTCCAGAGCGAAGTATTGAATTCCAGCGAACCGGTGCTGGTGGATTTCAGCGCGGTCTGGTGCCAGCCGTGCAAAATGCTCGACCCGGTCGTTAAACAACTGGCTGGGGAATGGGACGGCAAAGTAAAGGTCGTCAAAATTGACGCGGACGAGAATCCCAACCTGGTAATGAAGTATGGCGTGATGGGCATCCCCACCCTGCTGTTCATCAAGGGCGGCGAGGTCAAGGAACGCGTGACGGGTTTCATGCCCAAGGAAAAATTGACGGCACGCTTCACCCCCCACTTCAACTAGGCATGTCATTGCGAAGGCGGCGATCGTCCGCCTGAAGCAATCCCATGATTCTCTTGGAGATTGCTTCGCTTCGCTCGCAACGACATCTGTCGGCAATAAGCAGTGCCAGGTTAAACCCGGCACTGCTTTTATTTTCTCATCAACTGATCAAGTTCGGCAAAATCCACGCGGGAGGTCAGGTCAAGGCTAAGCGGAGAGACGGACACCCAGCGCTTCTTCCGCAGGACGTACACATCGGAATCTTCCGGCTCGTTCTCCAGCCTGCCTGCTTCTCGATACCCGATAGTGCCCGGTTCGCTCCATGATTTTCGATCCTGGGCGAATGGTTCATAATAACGCTGCGCCGAAACACGCGTCACCTGCCAGGGGGTGGAAGTTGTCGCATCCCAGGGCACATCCACTTTCAAGAGGTTCACATCGGGCGGGAATTTTTTCTCCAACAACAGTTTTGCAAATTGCGCGGCAAAATAACCAGCCACCGAAAAATCCACTTCATGCGAATAAGACAGGTGATACTTCGCGTCGGTTTCAAGCGAGACCGCCATGGCAGGGATTCCCAGCGAGGCGGCTTCCATCGCCGCGCCGACCGTCCCTGAGATGGTGACGCCCGAAGCGACATTCTCCCCGTAGTTGATGCCCGAGACGACCAGGTCAGACTTGACCTTCAGGACTTCCAACACACCATGCAGGACAGACTGCGCCGGACTGCCCCCGACGGCGTACACGCTCCATTCCTGACCGTTGACCTGAACCCGTTCCTCGGAAATGATCCCATCTGACGTGCTAGGCAAACTACGCCCTGCGCCCGAGGATTGGTCACGCGGCGCGGTAACGGTAACAAACCCGAGGTCCGAAAGAGAAGCGGCAAGTGTCCATAGTCCGGGAGAGCGGATCCCGTCGTCGTTCGTCAAAAGAATTTGAGGCTTTGTCATGTTTCAATCATAATCTCAGAGGGAGCGGAATCTTCGATTTGCCATGAAATTCAAACAAAAAGGAGCGATATCCCGCTCCATTTTGTTTTGGATATAACAAGGCTGTTCGTGCTTTGTACTGTCCGGCAGTCGTCTCATTCAGCAGGATCACATATTTTTTTCTATCTCATCGTTCATCAATAAAAATAATTTTTTGATATTCTCCACAGATGAGAGGGCAAGGTCGCCTTCGTCCAAATTTCCTTCCAGGTAGAAACCGTTCAGGTGATCGATCAGGGCGGCAGTCTCTCGCGATAATCGTTTGGCAAGCTGGTCCAGCGTTTCCACTTCCTTCACAGGCGGGGTCAAACCGGACAATTTGTCGGCGGCTGTTTGTAAATCATTCGCGGCATTTACATAACCCTCTGTCCAGGATGGCGCAGGGTCGGCAGTAGCCGTTTGCAGGTAAACAAACAGGACCTTATACGCATCGTTGTAAGCCATATACAGGGGAGCGATTTCCAGCATATATTCGTCCGCGCCGTAGACAGGTACCGGGGTCGCTGTTGCTGTGGGAATGGCCGCTTGTGTTTGTGCCGCGGCAGTATTCACTGCGTTTTCAGACGGCTGACAGCCTGCAACAAAAAGAAAGGCTATCAGGAAAAGTGGGAAAAAATTTTTCATACAGTCTCCATTCAGTTGATTTCCAATATTCGTATCGCTGGTGATGGATAAGAAAAACCGCCATTCCCGCCGATGATCGGCTGACATGACGGTCTTTTTTATCGTAGCGCCCTCGGCGCGACTCGAACACGCGACCTATTGCTCCGCAAGCAAGCGCTCTAATCCACTGAGCTACGAGGGCATTGGCAAGGCGATATTCTATCCCAGTTGGATATGACGGTCAAGGACGCAGTTCATC
>JBFYRY010000292.1:0-4614 GCA_041302025.1 Chloroflexota bacterium
CTGGATCAAAAAACAGGGTCGCGGCAGGTTGCCTAATCGTTTTCTTTTTCGGATGTCCCGTTATGCTATTTGACCACTCTTTACTGCGGTCTTACCCAATTTAGGGCACCGTCTTTTTTATGCTGTTTCCACCAACGGGATGAATTTATCGATAATGTATGGGTCAAATAATTTGCCTGCTTCTTTTTTGAGATATTCAGTCACATCCTTGGGATTCATCCGCTTACGGTACGGGCGATCGCTGGAGAGTGCATCCCAAACATCGACAACGCAAAAAAAACGGGCAAAAAGGGGAATATCCTCGCCTTTCAATCCGTGGGGGTAGCCGCTTCCGTCCCAACGTTCATGGTGATAATAAGGGATGATCAGCGCCTGATTCAAGTAACTGATTGGGGATAGCATCTGATAGGCGTAGAGCGGATGTTTGCGCATCACCTTCCACTCCTCATCTGTCAATGGACCCGGCTTTTGCAGTATTTCATCCGGGATGCCCATCTTTCCCATATCGTGCAGTAACGCGCCTCGCCGGATGTGGATGATCTCATCCTCGGTGCAACCGAGCTGGCGCGCCAGGTGTACGGTCATTTCGGTCACGCGCTGGGTATGCCCTTCAGTTTCGCGATCACGCAGATCCAGGGCAAGCACCCAGCCTTCGATGGTCTTGTCATAGGCTTCCTGCAGGTCAATGTGCGCCCGTTGGAGTGCCACCTGGGCTTCCTTTCGTTCAGTGATATTGCGCGATGCCGCCTGGATCTCTGTGACATTCTTTTCCGTGTCGAGGATGATGCGTGCGGTGGTTTCCAGCCAGATATATTCGCCATTCTTGTGTTGGGCGCGATAAGGAATGGCGGCGGTGGGATCGTTCCACGTCGATGAACTGAAAAGTTCCAGGATCGGTTTCACATCGTCCGCGTGAACGAACGGGAGAACCGGCTGATCGATGAGTTCTTCGGGTGCGTATCCAAGCAATGCCTGGCAGGCAGGGGAAACATAGAGAAAATTCCCGTTTATGTCATGCCGCGAGATCATGTCGGATGAATTTTCTGCCAGCAAGCGGAATTGAGCCTCGCGTTCGGCGAGCGCCTTCTGCATCCTCTCCTGCTCAAGGGAAATCTTCCATTGTTTGATGGCATTTTCCGCGATATGCGGCATGTCAGTCATCGACTCGGACGATTTGACAATGTAATCAAGCGCACCCGATTTCATCACCTCAACGGCGTTGCGTTCACTGCCATAGCTGGTCATGATGATGATCGGTGAACCGGATGGGTTCTGCTCATCGGAAAGCAATTCACTGCTCTCGCCATCGGGCAGTCGCCAGTCTGCAATGATCAAGGTGGGCCTGGATCTTTTTATACAGGCGCGTGCATCTTCAAGGGTGTGGGCGATGGTGAGACGGGATTCATCCCCCCGGTCTTCGAATGCGCGCTGTATCAATTCCGCGTGCGCCGGATCATCTTCGATCAATAGGATGTGGACGGAATCATCCATCATGGGGAATCTGTCACTTTGAAAGGATCGTGTGCGAAATAATAAATACTTACTCTTTTATTTCGGGATTGGTGTTCCATCCCAGCCAATAAAAACCAAGGTCATCCATGAGTTTTTTGAATTCCTCAAACCCCACCGGTTTCACGAGGTAGCTGTTGGCATGATTGTAATATGCCCGGGCAACATCTTTTTCCGCTTCCGAGGTTGTTAATACCACAACGGGTATGGTCTTGAGATCATTGTCTTCCTTGATTGCTTTTAACACATCGATACCGTCGACGCGTGGCAGACGCAGGTCCAGAAGGATCACATGCGGACGGGGATTGCCGGCGTGATCGGTATATTCACTGCGGTGAAACAGGTAATCCAGCGCAGATTGTCCATCCAGAAAGTGGCGAACCTTGTTTGCGATACGATGTTCTTCCATGGTACGTATCACCAGTTCGGCGTGATCTATATTGTCTTCCACGAGCATGACGAGAATGGGTTCTCCAACCATTTATTACTCCTTGCTTATATTTCCTGCAGATTGAATTTTATCGCATTTTGCATTTAAGAGGGTGATTTGTGCGGCAAATGAAATGTAATGGTCTACTTTGTCTGTGACAGTGGAAGCGTGAAAAGGAAAGTTGCTCCCCTGCCGTATTCAGACTCGACCCAGATGCGCCCGCCGTGAATTTCGACGATCCGCCTGACAAGTGTTAACCCAATACCCGTGCCGTGGATGGATGGGTCAAGTCTATTAAAAAGACCAAATATCCGTTCATGATATTGCGGTTCGATACCTATGCCATTATCACGGATAAAAAGGATGGGTTTGCCGTCTCTGTCGTACCCATTCAGCCCGATCTCGATATGCGGTTTGGTTTCGTGTCCCATGAATTTAATCGCGTTATTGATCAGGTTTTGCATCACTTCCACCAACCGCGGGTGATCTCCATGAATGATTGGTAGGTCGGGATGGATATCGAATTTGATCCGCGCCTCATCGTTTGGACCGACAACCAATTCCATCGCCTCCTTGACGATCTGACCAAAAGAGGTGTCTTCCGGCGGATTGGTAATGCGGCCCACGCGCGAGAGTTCGAGCAGATCGTTCAACAGTGCCTGCATTTTGTCGGTGGCGCTTGCGATCCGATTCAGGTCTTTATCGAAGCGTATCATGTCGCCTGAAGCGGCATCCTCGCGGAGGTAACCCAGGAAACCGCGGATCGTGACCAGTGGCGATTTTAGGTCGTGTGAAACAGTGTAGGTAAACCGCTCAAGTTCGGCATTCCTGCCCTCGAGTTCTGTGATGAGATTTGTGCGTTCCATGAAAAGCCGTGCATTCTTGATGGCGTTGCCGACCTGGTCTGCCATGGATTGGAGGGTGGTGATATCGACGCGCGAGAATGCGGAAGGCAGTTCGGATTGGATGGTCATGGCGCCGATCACTTCACCACGCGAGATCAATGGGAGCGCCATTTCGGAGCGGGTGAGCGGCAGGATGGGATTCCTAAATCGGACGGCATCCTCTCCAACGTCCAGGGCGATGCGCGCATGTCCATGGGAGATGCACCAGCCGATCATGGATGAGTCGCCGACTTCAAGTTTGTGCCCTGATGCGATCATCTGCCTGCCCGTCTCTCCTGTCGCCGCGCTGAGGACCGCCCATTTCCGCGAATTGTCCACAAGGAAGATGCCCACATAGTAATAATCGAAGTGATTCCGGATGAGTTCGACGATCGTCGGAAGAAGTTTGCCCGGTTCGAGAATGGACGATGCCGCACGCGAGACTTCGGCGCCGGTCTGGAGTTGGATGGTGCGTTTGGTCATCACACTTATCAGGTCGGACTGTTCCTCCTCCGCCGTTTTGCGGGAGGTGATATCTGTCCAGACTCCGAGCCAGTGTAAGGGTTTGCCGTTTTCATCATGCACGAGTGTGGCTTCATCCTTGACCCATACCGCCCGCCCATCTTTTGCGATGAGGCGGTATTCCATTTCAAAGGTATGTCCCATGTCAATGGATTGTTTGTTCTCTTCAAGGATGCGTTCCCTGTCTTCCGGGTGGATGATTTTCTTCCAGAATTCAGGGTCACTCAGGAAATCGTCGCGCGGATACCCGAGCAGTCTTTCCACCTGCGGGCTTACGTATTCGGTAAGGGATTTTATATCTGTGCTGTTGATATATGTGGTGATCGGAATGTTTTCAAGCAGGGATCTGTATTTCCCGTCACTGTCGTGGACATTGACAAGCAGTTTCCTGAAGCTCCCTGCGGTGACGTTCTGCATCAGCATGATGGCAAGAAAGAAAAAGGAATAAACGGTCATTTGCGCATACGGCGCGTAGGTGTGCGGCTGGGGAAGCATCCCGTTGGTTTCAGCAAGGGCAATGAGAAATCCTGATACGATGCAGATCAATGTCAGGTATACGTTTCCTTTATTTCTTGAGAGCAGTCCTCCAAGGGTGATAACCACTGTATAACCAATGAAAATGGGAGCCAGGATGCCTCCCGTTGTGATTGTTCCCATGGTGGCGGTTGCCCAGATAAGCATTGTCAGGAGTATCCCCGCCAGTCGCAATCTACCGAACCGCACCAGGGTCATGATCCCAAGGTTGATCGGGATCACGCCCAGTGCGAGGAGCATTACCCGAACCGTCAGGTCTGGAGCGATCAAGGGGCTTACCGTCAAAAAAAGGAGGGATAGAACGATCAGCCCCCCGGATGTGAAATAGATCAACCGGGCTGTGATGTTCGCCTCATCGTCGTTGAATTGCGGCGGCAGGAGGAAATTTTCTGCGTTTTTCATCGTTATGATTTTCCAAGTATAGCATTGCTTGAAGAAGTGAAAAATATCAGATTGCTGAATATATCGGGCTCTTTTGACCGGCAGTTTTCGGGACGAGAGCGGGTGGGTATCATGATATAATCCCGAAATCAATACGTACTTTCAACCCGGAGGATGTATCATGGAGATCACGGTTCAAGAATTCAAGCACTGCGATATGATCACGGTCAAGGGTCGCGTGGACAGTGCGACCGCTCCTCAATTGGCACAGGCTCTCGAAGCCGCCAACGAAGGCGGAAAATATAAACTGGTCATCAATATGAGTGAACTGGAATACATGTCCAGCGCCGGGTT
>JBFYRY010000293.1:0-6259 GCA_041302025.1 Chloroflexota bacterium
TCCTGCAATATATACGATTAGTCTAGCATTTTCGTTGTCTGAGAACAAATGACATTTGTCTTGAAATCGTCCTATGTTTATCCAATTCTTGTTCAGAAAAGAAAAAGTGGAACGGGTTGATGTCCGTTCCACTCTTGTGTGTGTACTGTACAGGATTATTTTTCCCAGCCCGGTTTTGCCCCTGTTGATTCGAGTCTTTCCGTTTCATGGTTGTAGCGCATCAGAGGCTGAAGGATGTAGCGCCCATTCTCCAGCCCTTGAATTTCTGTTACCTGTGTTACGCGTCGTTTGCCATTGGGCACAAGACATTCCTGATAAAGGATCAACCGCAAAGCGGAGACGATCATCTGGCGGATGTCGTCCAAGCCAAGCCCAAGGTTGGACATCAGGCACATCATCTCGATGCGAGCCAGGGCGTTCTCGGTGTTGTCCGCATGGATGGTGGTGATCGCGCTGTGACCGTTGCCCAGGATCTGCATGGCGCGCATGGTTTCCACGCCGTACAGTTCGCCGATGACCAGCCAGTCGGGGCGCATTTTGGAGCCCGCTGTAAGCAACTCGCCGAATGTAACGCCCGCGGACTCACCCGCCTCCAGGAAAACGGATCGAGGATGATCGAATTGGAATTCGTGTGTCTGTTCTACTGCCACCACACGTTCCTCTGGTGGAATCAGTTCCACCACACGGTTGGCAAATGTCGTCTTGCCGCTGGCGGTCCCGCCTGCGATCAGAATGTTGACGTGCGCATGCAGGGCGCGCTGGATCATGTCGCGCAGTTCGATGGTCACCGAGTTGTACTCGAACAATTTTTCCCATGAGACCTGCTTTATCATGAACTTGCGGAAGACAACACTGTGACCGTTGATCGCGGCTGGTGAGAGGACTGCCAGCATGCGGCTGTTATCGTTCAAGCGGACGTCGTAAATGGCTTTGTTCTCTTCCAACTCCACGCCAGCTCCTTTGAGCGCCGCTTTGATGACATCCAATAGTTCGTCGTTGGATTTGAAGCGGATGTTCGTGTCTTCGACCTGACTGCCAAATTTCTGTATGGTGACATGTTCCGGTCCGTCGATCATGATCTCGATGACGTCGGGATCATCCAGTAGGGGAGTGAGAACGTCAAGCGCGGATTTCTTGGATTTTGTTGCCATATAAAACTCCTTCGTGATTTTTCTTCATCATACAGAAATTCCCTTGTATTCGCATCGGCTGTTACCACAGGTGATTCAATTCCGTCATTGCGAGGGTTGAGACGCGATAGCGTCGAAATCCTGAAGCAATCTCCTCGTGCCATGAGACTGCTTCGACGGCATGGTGCTAACGCACCACTCCGCTACCCTTCGGGCACGATGTCAGCGCGTATGGCTCGCAGTGATGGAGGAAATCCACCCATTCCGCAGCGCCAGCGCGACCGCCTCCGTGCGCGAATTGGTGGTCGTCTTGTTGAAAATGGAGTTGATGTGGAATTGCACCGTCCGCTCGCTGATGCCGAGACGATAGGCGATCTCTTTGTTGGTCAATCCATCCGCGGCGAGGGTGAGCACTTCGTGCTCGCGCGGCGAGAAGGGATGCTCGATGGTCTCTTGTGGTTGCAATGAGTCCGCCAAACTGACCGCTTCGCTTTGCGCCTGTTGTGCCAGACGCATGAGCGCGGCAACCACCGAACGTGCCGCGTAATTGTTGTGGGGCAGGGCGCGTTCGTATGCCTTTGCCTGCTCCACCAGCAGGGCGAGTGCGTTCTGCAGACCGGCAAGCGGTTCGTTCGAGTTGGGCATTGATTCCATTGTACAACGTCAGCGACAGATTACAACCTGTTAATTTGCACAGGCAAGAAGGGATGTTTTTCATCGTTTTGCATGTCACTCATCCTACAACTAATTTGGGCTTGGATTTATACTTGACGGCACATATTCCACCCATGAAAGTAAACCATGTTCAAATCGATCTCATCCCTCACTCGCGGACAAAAACTCTTCCTCCTGCTCTGGATACTGCTCCTGCTGGCGATCGGCATCACGGCTGAAATCGTCATCACCGCCCGGCAAAGGGAAAGCCTGCAAGCATCCATCAAGAATCACATGGCGCGCATCGACCCGAATGTGACCGAATCCGGCAAGACCGAACCGGAACGCACACCGCCTGCCGGTCATGAGAACGACATCCCTTCAGATGTGAAGATCGGTTTATACATGGACCGCATCCCCGCCCTGTCCATCCGCGATTCGTCCTGGACCGCCGATTTCTACCTCTGGTTCAACTGGACGGACGACAACCTGCATCCCGGCGATACCTTCCAGATCGTGGATGGCGAGATCCTCAAAAGGGAGAAACTGGAGGAAAAAACCGTTAACGGGATGCACTACACGCTGTACCGCGTCACCGCCCGAACCACCAAGATATTCAACACCTCCCGCTTCCCGCGTGACGACCACCTGCTGACCCTTTCATTTGAAGATACATCCCTCCAATCCTATCAACTCCGCTACATTGCCGACGATGTCAATTCCAGCATCAGTTCGCGCGTCAAGGTGCCGGGATACAAGATCTACAAGACATCCACCGCCGTCAAGCCGCACTCCTACAAGACCACACGCGGCGACCCGGAACTGCCCGAAGGTTATAAAGCCACCTATTCACAGTTCATCTACGGCATCTGGCTCGCGCGCCCCAATTGGGGACTGCACGTCAAGATGTTCATCACGCTCTTCGCCGCCATCACCATCTCGATGGTCGGTTTTTTCACTTCGCCTGCGCAACGCTTCGGGCTGGTGATCGGCTCCTTTTTCGCCGCAGTGGCAAACACCTATGTCACAGCCTCCGTTGTGCCGGATACGGGCATTTCCACGCTCGCAGATGTCATCAATGGCATCGGCGTCGCCATCATTGCATTGATCATGTTCCAGACCATTATCTCGAATCACTTCTACGACAAGAAAAAACAGGAAGTCTTCTCGAATGTGTTCGATGACCTGACCTTTGCGGTGTTACTCGTTCTCTATATCTGGCTGAATATTTCCATCCCGCTCGCCGCATCACTGCCGCTGTAGCAAGGTTCGTAAAAAGAGGATCAAATGACTTTACAAGACCGATACAACAAATGGAAAGAGACCACACTCAAAAGGTCGCTGGACAAATTCAAGGAGCGGAAGGAACGCTTCGAGACCTCCTCCGGGACCGAACTGCCCCGCATCGGACTGCCATCACAGCCTGATCCCGATTACGAAGCGAAGCTCAACTTCCCGGGCGAATACCCGTTTACACGCGGAGTCCAGCCCACGATGTACCGCTCCCGCTTCTGGACGATGCGTCAGTATGCAGGCTTCTCGACCGCGGAGGAATCCAATAAGCGTTATCGCTATTTGTTGGCACAAGGTCAAACGGGGCTATCGGTCGCTTTCGACCTCCCAACTCAAATTGGGTATGATGCGGATGATCCGATCGCGCAGGGTGAAGTGGGCAAGGTCGGAGTCTCGATCTCGTCCATCAGGGACATGGAGCAGTTGTACGATCAGATCCCGCTCGACAGGGTTTCGACTTCAATGACGATCAACGCGCCTGCGGGCGTTTTGCTGGCGATGTATATTGCGGTGGCGAAGCGCCAGGGTGCGGACATGCGCGGACTGCGTGGCACGATCCAGAATGACATCCTCAAGGAATATGTGGCGCGCGGCACCTATATCTTCCCGCCATCGCCCTCGATGCGGCTCATCACCGACATCTTCTCGTTCTGCTCGCAGAATGTACCAAACTGGAACACGATCTCCATCTCCGGCTACCATATCCGTGAAGCGGGTTCCACCGCCGTGCAGGAAGTGGCGTTCACGCTGGCGAATGGGATCGCGTATGTCGAAGCGGCGCTTGCGGCTGGTTTGAATATCGATGATTTCGCGGGTCAGCTTTCGTTCTTCTTCAACGCGCACAACAACCTGCTCGAGGAAGTTGCCAAATTCCGCGCCGCCCGCCGCATGTGGGCAAAGATCATGTGCGAACGCTTCAAGGCGCAGAAGCCGTCCTCCTGGCAGTTGCGTTTCCACACGCAGACCGCCGGTTCGACTCTCACCGCCCAACAGCCGGAGAACAACGTGGTGCGTGTGACGTTGCAGGCGCTGTCCGCCGTCCTCGGCGGGACGCAGTCTCTGCACACCAACAGCATGGACGAAGCCTTGTGGCTTCCCACCGAAAAATCCGTGCGCGTGGCATTGCGCACACAACAGATCATCGCGTATGAGTCGGGTGTGGCGGATTCGATTGACCCGCTGGCAGGTTCATATCTGATCGAGCATCTCACGGATGAGATCGAAAAAGGTGCGCAGGACTACATCGCCAAGATCGACGAGATGGGCGGTGCGTTGCAGTCCATTGAAAAGGGATTCATGCAGAACGAGATCCAAAACGCCGCCTACGCCGCACAGCAGGCAATTGAGCGGAAAGCGGATATTGTGGTGGGCGTCAACCAATTCCAGGTGAAGGAAGAGATGATGTTGGAACGTTTGAAGGTTGACCCTGCCATCGAGATGGGACAGAAGGCGAAGTTGAAGGAATTAAGAGAGAATAGAGATCAGAGAATAGTGGATCAGTTGCTCGGCAAGCTTGTGGCAACCGCCAATGGCGTCGAAAACGACATCACGCTGGGCGAGATCTGCAACACGCTGAGAGGCGTGTGGGGTGAGTACGTGGCGGAAGGGTTTTAGGGTATAAAATTGTAACGTGAAGTTTCGTGAAGACTGCACTTCAAAAAACAGATGGATTTCTGAAAAAATGTAAACTTGCTAAATATAATTTTCGGGCTGAAAACATCATAATTCAAGGAGATAATAACCATGAAAGCTCACGAAACTATTCTCCAACCCGTTTTAGAAGGTACAAAACAGTATATTGTTCCATTATTTCAACGAACCTATAGTTGGAAATCGGACAATTGGAAAACTTTATGGGATGATCTGCTATCCTTGTATTCATCCGAAAGTGCTAGAAAGCATTTTTTAGGCGCTTTGGTTTCTATGCCAGTAGATATGACCCCCGCTGGGGTAAATAAGTTCTTATTAATCGATGGGCAACAAAGAATAACAACATTGTTTCTTATTCTTGCTGCGATTCGGGATATTGCAATTACCAAGGATGATGGGAATTTATCAGACCAAATCAATGAGCTTTATTTAATTAACAAATGGGCAGAGGGAACAAATAGTTTGAAACTTTTTCCTAGCCAAACAGATAGAGAACAGTTTTCAAAAATAATTCACAGAAAAGATGACCTAGATAACAATAACAATGCGGTGAAGGCTTTTCGATATTTCAAGGGCAAACTAGAAGGAAAAGACTCTTCTGGAAAACTAATTGACTTAAAGCGTATGCACACAACCTTGGTGCAGGAAATAATGGTTGTAAACATTGTCTTAGACAAGGATGAAAATCCTTATCTAATATTCGAAAGCTTGAATGCAAAAGGAGAGCCATTAACACAGGCGGACCTAGTTAGAAACTATATTTTGATGCGCATTACTAATTCAGACGAACAAGAGGTTGCATACAGGGATTTCTGGATGCCAATGCAAAATGCGTTAAGTGGTGAATTGACAGGGTTTATCTGGCGGTATTTAATTAAGGACACAAATTCTGCGAAAGTAATACGTCTTGACGAGATTTACGATGATGTAAAGGAAAGACTTTCAAAAGCAAAGCCTTCAGAAGTTGTTGACTTGTTGGTAGACATGCATACATTTGCAGGATACTACCTATCTCTTATCAATCCAGAAAATGAGCAAAATAAGGAAGTCAGAAAGCGGTTGAAAAGATTGAATCGTTGGGACGTCAAGACCACCTATCCTTTTTTACTGAATATATATAGAGACTATAAAGAGAGAAAGATTTCTGCTCAAGATTATTGTGGTGTATTAGACGTCCTAGAATCATATGTCGTTAGACGCTCTTTTTGCCGTATTCCAACCAATGCATTGAACAAAACTTTTTTAAGTTTGTATAAAAGCTTTGACGTTAGTGCGCCTGCAAAATCTATAGCAAACGACTTGGTACAACGTGACTGGCCAGGTGATAATGCATTCCTTTCCTCTTGGTTATACTTTCCAATCTATCTGAGCGGCACCGCTAAGTGCAGGCATGTCCTAGAGTCACTGGAAAGTGCCATGACTCAGAATAAAGAGCGGAATGTGTCAATGATTTGAGACACGAAAATCAAGAATTTAGTCACTCCAACGGGGAGACTGTGTGTAGACGAAATTCGGGTAAAATCATCTCACCC